>VFKO01000196.1 GCA_009885515.1 Rhodobiaceae bacterium
GGCCGCGTGCGGCATATCGATATTGGCCGATTGAGTTTTGTCACGGCGGATGGCAAGTCGGGGACACGTCATTTTGCCAACATCGCAAGCTTTGGCCTGAGTGGCGATGTTGTCGACCGGGTCAATCGTGCGGTGCTGATGAAACGATTGTCGGGACGCTTTGTTTATAGCTGGGCCAGTCTCGCGGGCGTGCTGCGCTATAAGGCCAAGCCGGTCCGGTTGAAGGTCGACAATGTCTTTGACGAAGTGATTACGATCTCGACATGTGCGGTGTGCAACGGGCAGTTCTTTGGTGGTGGGATGCGGATTGCGCCCGGTGCCTCTCCCGATGACGGCTGGTTTGATGTTGTGGTGCTTGGTGCCGGACCACTGCGCGAGACGATGAAATCAATGAACCAGATCTATACGGGCGAGCACATCAACAACCCGAATGTGAAAGTGTTCAGGGGCAAGTCGATTATCGCGACGCCGGTTGAGGCGACAGCCGGCGCGCCGGTCCTGATCGAAGCCGATGGTGAAGCGCCGGGCCGGTTGCCGGCACATTTTGAAATACAGCCCAAGGCATTGAAATTCAGGGCATGAGGTATTGATGCCAATCAATCGAGAAGACACACGCTGGAACGGTTGGGGCTGGGTGAAGGCCCATAGCCCCGTCGAAGGGCGCGACGCGGTATGGCGGTGGATTAGCGAGGCGCTGCAGGTGCCCGAGTTACCTCACACGCCAGCCAAGGCACTTGACGAGGTCCGGCTCGCGGACAGCCGGCTCGTGGGCGCGGCCCGCGATGAACTGGCCGACGGCATTGGTGGGGCGAATGTGCGCGACAGTGCCTATGAGCGCGCGGCCCACGCGCGGGGCAAAAGCTATCTTGATCTGTTGTACCTGCGTGCAGGAAATTTGAGCGACGCGCCGGATGCGGTCGTCTATCCGCACTCCAGCGACGACGTGGTGCGTCTGCTGCGCTGGGCCGAGCAGCATCGCGTGGCGGTGGTGCCGTTCGCGGGAGGGTCGAGTGTTGTCGGCGGATTGACCGGGTCCGCGCCGGGGTTTGCAGCCTCAATCGCGCTTGATCTGACGGAGATGAACCGGTTCATCGGTCTTGATGAGGTGTCTCTGCTGGCGACGGCTGAAGCAGGAATTTACGGCGTTGATTTCGAAGCGGCTTTGGCGGCCAAGGGCTTCAAGCACGGACATCATCCGCAATCGTTTGAATTTTCGACCCTGGGCGGCTGGATTGCCGCGCGCGGAGCGGGTCAGCAATCAAACCGTTATGGACGGGCTGAAGACTGGTTTGCGGGTGGTGAAGTGGCAACGTCGAAGGGCGTTTGGTCATTGCCTGCCCTGCCCGCTTCGGCGGCGGGACCTGACTTGCGCGCGCTTGTTGCGGGGAGCGAGGGGGCGTTGGGCGTGATTACTTCGGCGACGGTGCGCGTGCACCGGGTGCCGGAAGCCAGCGACTATCGCGCCTTTCTGTTTGCGGATTTCGCCAGCGGTGCGAATGCGTTGCGACGCATGATCCAGGCCGACGTTCCTGTCGCGACGATGCGCTTATCCGATCCGGATGAAACGTTTTTCTATCAGGCGCTGGCCAAAGCCGGCCAAGTGCCGGGGTTCAAAGACAGACTGCAGGCGCAGTACCTGAAGACGATGGGCATGGGTGAGCGGCCTTGCGCGTTGATCCTTGGCTTTGAGGGCGAGCGCGAACTGGTTTCGTATGGCAGCAAAGCCGCACAGCGCATTCTGCGGTCCTGTGGCGGAATTTCGGCTGGCCGTGGGCCCGCGAAACGCTGGTATCAGGGACGGTTTCATGGACCCTACTCGCGCGACCCAATGATGGATCGCGGCCTTGGTGTCGATACGCTGGAGACCGCAACGACATGGTCGAATGTTGAGCGGTTGTGCACGGATGTGCGCGGGGCGCTGTTGGGCGCGATGCAGGCGTCAGCACCCGTCAAGGGCGCACGCGGATTGGTGTTTGCGCATATCAGTCATTCCTATGTGGATGGAGCGAGCCTCTATTTCACCTATATCTTCCCACGAAATCTCAACGACGAATTGGGTCAGTGGCGGGCGATCAAGACTGCGGCATCAGACGCCATCGTGCGCGCGGGCGGCACGATCAGCCATCACCACGGCGTGGGCGAAGATCACTTGGCGTGGCTTGAAGCGGAGAAGGGCGCGCAAGGCATTGCCATCTTGCGCGCGATCAAGCGGGAGTTGGATCCAGCGGGTGTGCTCAATCCGGGGAAGCTGGTAAGCACGATGGACCTATCGCGCGAGACTGACATTAAGTGACTCGAAGGCGTAGGCACTTCCCCCCATCCCCTCTGCAGCCGCTAACGCGGCGCAGTGCAATGTCTACTCCGCGGCTTTTGCTCCGGCCTTGATTGTGTCGTCGACGTATTTGCGGCGGGCGTCGAAGTCTTTGGCGATTTGGTCGTCGGATTGTTGCAGTGCTTCTACATCGGTGTCGGCGTAGTTGAGGACGCCCATCTTCGCGTAAGCTTCGCGAACCTTCGGGCTCCACAGACCGATGTCTTTGACGATCGGCACGATGCGGGTGAAGAGGAACGAGCGGAAGTTCGACATCGCACCGGAATCGGCCATATGCTGCATGCAGGCTTCGACCGGTAGATCGAGTGCTTCCCACAATTCGCGATTGTCGAAGCGATCGCGCATGTGCCAGCAGGCGTCGATGAGGAATTCCTCGCGCTCGCTGCGCTCGGCCTCAGTCAGTTGCGGGTAATAGTCGCGCAGCGTGAGCCGGCCGAAGGCGACGTGGCGGGCCTCATCTTGCATCACATAGGCGTTGACCGAAGCCGCGAGCGGGTTCTGGGCGTAGTCGCGCATTTGCTGAAAGGCTGCGAGTGCCAGGCCTTCGATCACGACCTGCATGCCGAGATAGGTGAAGTCCCAGCGCGAGTCGCGCAGCGTCTGGTCGATCAGCTCGGCCAGCGGTTTGGTCATCGGATAGACGACGCCGAATTTTTCCAAGAGCATCTTGTAGGCTTCGACGTGGCGGGCTTCGTCGATGACCTGGGTCGAGGCGTAGAATTTCGCGTCCATGTCGGGCACTTGGGTAACGATCTTGGCGGCACAGATCAGCGCGCCTTGCTCGCCCTGCATGAACTGCGAGAGGCCGAATGCCTGTTGGTGAAGGCGGATGTTTGCTTTTTCCTTCGGCGACATTTTTTGATAGAGCGGCATGTCCCAAATCGGCAGCATTTCTTCGGGAAGCTGTTGCGGATTTTCTGGATCGAGTTCCTGGCTCCAGTCGATGCGCGTGGTCGCGTCCCACTGGTACTCTTTTCCCTTTTGGTAGAGCCCCATCATCGCCTTGCGGCTGTCGTCGTATTTCCAGTCGAAGCATGCGTCGAAATTCTGTGGGATGGTCCAGTTGGAGTCCTTGAGGGCGATGCCGTAGGTGTCCTGGAATTTCATGGTGACGTTTCCCAATGGGTTGACCGTACAGGCATTCTGACCGGATTCCCTTGCAGGTCAAATGGCGGCGACAAAGGACCAAATCGGACCGCGCCAGCGGGAATCGTCGAGTTCCTGACACCGCAGGCCGGCGACGTTTGGCGCAGCGGCAATGGCTTTGGGCCAGAAGGCCTTGGCTGGGGCATTGCGTCTGGCGACGGCGATCTCCCATAGTCCTGGGAAATCTGCCAAAATCTGGCGCAAGGCGCTGCTGGCCATGCCGGTGCGGCGAAACTTCCGGGCAATGAAGAATTCACCCATATTCCAGTCGACTGGGGCGCCGCTGTGGGCGTGTGTGTTCAACAGGGCAAAGCCCGCGAGGCGGCCGCCCGAGCGGATCAGCAAAGGCTTGCGATCCGCTTGGGTCCAGTATGTGTCCAAGAAGGGAGGGGGCGCGAATTGGCCGTTCTCAGCGAATTCGAAGTCCGGCGTTTCGGCACTGGAAAATTCGGAGAAATCGTAGACGTAAAACTGAAACAGGTTATCGACAAGCCTGCGTTCTGCCGCGCTGGCGATGCTAACGGAAATGTCAGGCAACGCGCACCATGCGCTTGCCGATGTTGTCGCCGGCGAGCAGGCCGATGAGGGCTTGCGGTGTGTTTTCGATGCCATCGATGATGTCTTCGGGGACTTTGAGTTGGCCGCTTTTGACCCAGTTTTGCAAATCGGCGAGGGCCTTATCGCGCTGATCGTTGAAATCCATGACGATGAAACCCTGCATTTTCAGGCGCTTGGTGACGAGGAGGCCCGGGATGCCGCGCGGGCCGTGGGCGGGCGCCGCGCCATCATACTGCGAGACGGCGCCGCAGCACGAGACGCGGCCGTGCATGTTCATGCGGAAGAGGCACGCCTCGAGGATGTCACCGCCAACATTGTCGAAATAGACGTCGATGCCTTTAGGTGCGGCCAGCTTCAGGGCGCCGCCGACAGCCTGGGCTTTGTAGTCGATGGCGGCGTCGAAACCGAGTTCGCTTTTCAGCCATGCGCACTTCTTTTCACCGCCGGCAATGCCGACGACGCGACAGCCGACAATCCTGGCGATCTGGCCGACGAAAGCACCCACCGAGCCTGCGGCCGCGGAGACGACCACTGTCTCGCCGGGTTTGGGTTCGCCGACATTGAGCAGACCGTGATAGGCGGTGAGGCCCGCGATGCCGTAGACGCTGAGGAGATAGGAGAGCGGTTCGACTTTCGGCATTTTTTGGGCGGTGCGCGCGGCAAGGGCTGAGTATTCCTGCCAACCGGTGTCGGCAAAAACGAGATCGCCTTTTTTGAAGCCGGGCGCCTTGGCTTCGATAACTTCGGCGATGGCGCCACCGGCCATGACTTGCCCAGCTTCGATGGCGGCGCGGTAGGTTGCGCCTTGCATCCAGGCGCGGTTCGCGGCGTCGAGCGAGATCAGTTTGGTCTTCAGCAGGAGTTCGCCGTCTTTGGGTTGAGGCATCGGCGCTTCGGCGAGACGGAAGTGCTGGGGGCCGAGTTTGTCCTTGGGAAGTTCGACGATGTGGATCTGGCGGTTGATGGTCATGGGGTTTGGTCCGGTTGCGGCTTGAAGGAAAACAGAAGTTTGAACCACGAAGGACACGAAGAGAAAGAAAGATTCTCACACGAAGACACGAAGACGCGAAAAGTAAGGATAAGCGCTTCGCGCTAAAGAGCCCTTGGTGCGCAGCGCTCCTGATTTTTCTGCTTCGCGTCTTCGTACCTTCGTGTCTTCGTGTGAAAATTTTTCTACTTCGTGTCCTTCGTGTCCTTGGTGGTTCAGATTTCTTACTTACAGTTCCCGAAGGCCTGGCGCAGGGCTTTGGTGGCGTCGGTGATGGCTTCGCGGGCGGTTGGCAGAACGCCAGACATGTTGAAAAAGCCGTGCACCATGGTTGGATATTCGATGTGAAAAGCGGCGACGCCGGCGAGATTGAGTTTGTCGGCATAGGCCTTGCCCTCATCCTTCAACGGATCAAAGCCCGCCGTCACGATA
Source organism: Rhodobiaceae bacterium (assembly GCA_009885515.1). Taxonomy (GTDB): domain Bacteria; phylum Pseudomonadota; class Alphaproteobacteria; order Micropepsales; family Micropepsaceae; genus SZUA-430. The sequence goes on from VFKO01000196.1 coordinate 5,457, forward strand.
TAGGCGCGCGGGAGGCCAGAGACATCCCTGGCCGCAAGCGGTGAGATGCGCCAATCCGAAATGTCTATGCCTGAGGGAACATACTGGTCGAAGAACCAATCCATCGTCTGCTTTTCAAGGAAATAGCCTTCAGCGAGCGCCGTCATCGAAATGGTTTTGGCCCGTAACTGGGTGACAGGATAGATCAGCAACTGAATGACGATCTGCGGCCCACCTTTCTGCTTGGCCATCTGGCAAACAACGGCGGCAAGATTTCCGCCGGCCGAGTCGCCTGCGACCGCGATGCAATTGGGATCGATGCTGAGTGTCGTGGCGTTTTCCTCGATCCATTGTGTTGCCGCGAAGGCGTCGTCAGCGGCTGCGGGAAATTTGTGCTCGGGTGCGAGGCGGTAATCGACGGCGACGACGCGGGCGCTCGCCTCGTTGGCGAGACGGCGGCAGAGTGCATCGTGGGTGTCGAGATCACCAATCACCCAGCCACCGCCATGAAAAAAGACGACTGCGGGGAGCGCGTCGCCACCACCGGCGACCGGCGAATAGATGCGCAACTTGATTTGCCCGCCGGGGCCCGGGATCGACAGATTTTCGCATTTGCCGATAGCGATGTCCGGCGGCTCAAGCATCTGCGCCATGGCGCGGTAGACTTCGCGGCCTTGCGCTGCCGGCAATTCCCAGAACTTGGGCGCGAGATCGGCCGCCATCTGATCGAGCAAGCCTTTGACGATTGCGTCGAGCGCCATTGTCATTTCACCTTTTCGAGTTCTGGTCGTGCCCGCATAAAACAGCGGCCGCGCCAAGTGTGCAAGAGGTTCGGATTCAACCTGCCTTGCTCTCAACAACTTTGACGCGATTGCCGTGTGCAATGCTGCCTTGCGTTAATACATTTCGCAACTGCAACATGGTCAGACAACAATCACGTCACCCGGTGGTACTTTCGCGTAGAGCGCGTCAACCAGTTTGGCCCGACGATCGAGTGTGGCACTCTGGTTGACGTAGCCCTTGTCGGTGATTTCGTGGCCGTCGATCGAGGGTGGTTCACTCATGAGCATGAGGCGTTGGACCTTGCCGGAGGAACCGCCGGCGTTTTTGTTGTGTTTGCGCAGGCTCGCGCGGACGAACTCGATCACCGCCGGCGAGCGCAGGATTTCGTCGGGTGTGGCCAAGTTCGCGTCGGCGCAGATTTCACGGGCTGCCGTCATGTTGGGCCATGCGAGGACGGCGACGAACTCCTTGTCGAGGCCCGCGATGACGCAATCCTGGATCAAGGGCGAGGTGGCGGAGATCACCTCGGCGCGCAGGGTGCCGACGGAGACCCAGGTGCCGGAGGAGAGTTTGAAGTCCTCCGTCACGCGGCCGTCGAAGATCAGGCCCTTCGCGGGTTCCAGCGGGTCGACGAACTTCGCGGCATCGCCCAGTTTGTAGAAGCCTTCTTCGTCGAACGCGGCCTGCGTCAGGTCCGGGAACGCGGCCTGCGTCAGGTCCGGGCGGTTCAAGTAGCCCGGCGTCACCGTGGGGCCCTTGACGCGGACTTCCAGTTTCTGGCCGTTGGGGACCAGCTTCAGCGTTACGCCGGGCAGTGGCAAGCCGATGAGGCCGACGCGTTCGGTGATCCAGTGAACGACGGTGATGCCTTGCGTTTCGGTGGCGCCGTACATGGTGGTGAGCGCGAGGCGGCGGCCGGTCGATTTGATCGCGAGCGCTTGCATGCGATCGTAGAGGTCGTCGGAGAGCGTCGCGCCGCCGTAGCCCATGTAGCGCAGCTTGGCGAAAAACTTGTCGCGAAGCGTGTCGTCGCGCTCCATGGCGCTTGCGAGCATCGCGAAGGCGACGGGTGCCGAACCGAAGACGAGCGGCGAGATTTCGCGCAAGTTTCGCATCGTCTCTTCGAACATGCCCGGGATGGGTTTGCCGTTGTCGAGATAGATCGTGCCGCCAGCGTTGAGATTCCCGTTGAAGCCGATATTGCCCGCCGAGATGTGATTCCACGGCATCCATTCGAGGCTTTCCGGGATTTCGTCGGGGTTCGGCGGTTCGGCGCGCAGCGACTCGCCGCCCGCGACGACGGCGCACATCATGCCGTGGGTCTGGATCACGCCCTTGGGCATGCCGGTCGAGCCGGAAGTGAAGAGATACTTCGCTACCGTGTCGTGGGTGATCGCCTCAATGGAGGTGCGCACGGCTGTGCCTGCGTTGGTGTTGGTCAGTGTTTCGTAGGACGTCGAGGGCATGTCTGCTGCCGGGATCATCGTGATAATTTCGACGCCCGAGAGATCAAGAGCTTTGATCGCCTTGGCGTAGAGCGGACCATTGTCGACGAAGATCATCTTTGGTTTGGTGAGGGCCGCCACGTGACGCAGTTTGCCGTGGTCCTGGCTGAACAGCGAATAGGCGACGGAGACAGGTGCCACCGGAACGCGCGCTTTCATCGCGCCCAGCATCATGATCGCGTGCTCAATCGAATTGCCGGAGAGTATGAGAAGCGGTGTGTCGGGCCCGAGGTTGCGGTCGAGGAGTGCTTGTGCAATGGCGCTCGCCTGTTGGTTCGCCTCGCCATAGGTAATGAAGCGCCATGGGCCCGCTGGTGTGCGTTGGGCCAGAAGGTTGCGCCCGGGATGCTGCCTGGCGCGCTCTTCAAACAGATGCGCTATCGAGCGGTGCATCGGCCCCAGATCATAAAGCGAGCGAATGATGTAGGTGCCATCGCCCCGGCGTTGCGAGTAGATTTTTGGCGGCAGCATGGGTAGCGGTTTGAACGGCGGCAGGGTGATTGCGGTCATAGTCGAAACTCTCAGTTCAATGGCATGGGGCGGCAGTATAGCGGCCTGAGCGAATATTTGAGTTGCCCACGTTGCTCATGCTCTCTACAGACCACGTTCCCGATGTTTCGAACAAGTGGCTGCTCAAGGATTTTGGTGATGGCGGGCGTTGATGACATTTATCGTGACGAATTTCGCGCCCGGGTTCTGGCTGGTCGGCCGCGCTCGCTCCTGGAAGTGGGAAGCGGTAGCGGCACCTTTCTGCGGTCGCTGAAGGGCGGGATCGACAGGCTTGCCGGAATTGATCCGAACGCAGACGACGTCGAAGCGCTGCGCGCGGAGGGCTATGAGGTTGTCGTGGGGAAGGCCGAAGCGCTTCCCTTTCAGGACCGAGAGTTTGATGTGGTGGTGTTTTCCTTCACGCCGCATCATATCGACGATTGGGTGGCCGCCCTCAAGGAAGCGATGCGCGTGGCACGGCACTCCATTGAGATCCTGGAAGTCTGGTACGACGACGGGATTGCCGATCAACGCGTCGCCCATGATTATGACCGCTGGTGCAAGGAGATCGACCGGCGCGCGGGCATGGTGCACAACGACACGCTGTCACCCGGCGCATTGCTGCAGCCGATTATCGAGGGGCGCGGACTGACCTATGACTATGCGTGCAGGCGGGTGAGTTCGATGTGCAACGTCGATGAGATCGAGGGGACAGGGCGCGCGCGTTTTACGAAAGCGGGAGATGACGCGGCATTGAAGCAGGGCTTCGAACAAATCATCAAGGACGCACGGCGCCACGGCATGAGCGAAGAAGGCTGCGTGCAGATGACGATTGAGCTGGGGCGTTAGGCTGCGCTGGGGCGTTTGCCGACACGGGCGTACCAGTCGTTCAGACGCTTGCAGTCTTCCGGAATGCTGACGCCGATGAATTTGGCGAAGTCGATGGTTGTTTGGGCGACGATGTCGGCCATGGTGTAGCGGAGGCCTGCGAAGAATTCTCTGTCCTTTAATTCGCCATCGAAGAGTGAGCAGGCGCTGGCTGCGATCTTGCGATTGGCTTCACCGAACTCGTTGAATTGCTGACCGAAGATTGCGGTTGCGACCTTCGTGGTGAAGGGATGGGTGTGAACCCAGATTTGTCCGACCGGCATCATCAAGCGGAATTCGATGCGCCGGATCCACATGTCGATGGTGGCGCGCTCGAGCGTGGTGCGGCCGAAGAGGTTTGGTTCGGGGTGCAGCTCTTCGAGGTAGCGGCAGATCGAAACGCTTTCGGAGAGATGGGTGCCGTCGTCGAGTTCGAGCACCGGCACCTGGCCGAGCGGATTGCGCGCGAGGTGCTCGGGCGATTTGTGGGCGCGCTGGGCGAGCGGGGTGGGCACCAGCTCGATGTCGATGCCCTTCTCTTTCATGAAAATGCGGACGCGGCGCGGATTGGGTGCAGGGTCGGCTTCGTTGTAGAGCCGCACCTAATTCACCCGCCGCGTCTTGCCGGCCCAATACGGTTCGCGCAGTTCGCGGCGGAGGATTTTGCCGCTGGGGTTGCGTGGCAGAGCTTGGATGAAATCGACGGTCTTGGGAATTTTGAAACCGGCGATGCGGGTGCGGGTGAAGGCAATGATCTCTTCCGGCGTTGCGGTCTGACCGGGTTTGAGGACGACGATGGCCTTGACGGCCTCGCCCCATTTGTCGTCGGGGACGCCGATGACGGCGACGTCGGCGATGGCGGCATGACCGAAGACGGCGTTTTCGACTTCGGCGGGATAGATGTTTTCACCGCCCGAGACGATCATGTCTTTGACGCGGTCGTGGATGAAGAGGAATCCGTCTTTGTCGAAATAGCCGGCGTCGCCGGTGTAGAACCAGCCGTTCTTGATTGAGCGGGCGGTCGCGTCGGCCTGGTTCCAGTAGCCCTTCATCACAGTGCCGCCCTTGATGAGGATTTCACCGACGTCGCCCTGTTTCACTTCACGGCCGCTTTCGTCGACGACTTTGATGTCGAGACCCGGGTAGGGTTTGCCGCAGGAGCGCAGGAGATTGTCGCGGTGGTCTGAGGGCTGCAGGGCGGTGCCCGAACCGACTGTTTCGGTCAGGCCGTAGAGTTGGTAGAAGCCGCAGGTTTTGAAAATGGCCTGAGCTGTTTTCAAGAGTTCTTCGGTGATCGGTGATGCGCCATAGAATATTTTTTTGACCGGCGTGATGTCCGTCGTCTTGATGCGGGGATGCTGGACCAGCATCAGAATGACGGCCGGCACCAGAAACATCGCTTTGATCTTGAACTTTTCGATCAAGTCGAAAATCTCGTCGGGGACGACGGTCTTCATGACGATGCCTTTGCAGCCTTGCGCCAACGAGGTCAGGCCCATGTTGGCGCCTGCGACGTGGAAGTTCGGCATGGCGATCAGGTTCGGTTCGCCCACACCGAAGTCGGCCCAGTTTGCGTCCTGGCTCGATTTGAAGAAGGCCATGTAGTTGCCGTTGGTGAGCTGCACGCCTTTGGGGTGGCCTGTTGTGCCGGAGGTGTAGAGCTGAATAGCGTCGTCATCGGCGGTGATTTTCAGGTTGGGGTCTTTGTTGCTGTGCTTGTCGCGCCATTCGCCATAGGCAGGCCAGTTCTCATGGCCGCCGTCGATGGCGATGATGTGTTTGAGTTTCGGGCAGCTTTTCTTGATGGCCTCGATCATCGGCACGAATTCGGCGCCGACGAAGATGGTTTCGCAGCCCGCGTCGTTCAAGACGTAGACGACTTCTGGACCGGCGAGGCGCCAGTTGATGCCGACAAGGACGGTGTTGGCCTTGCAGGCGCCGAGCAGAACCTCGAAGTAGCGGTCGGAGTTCATCCCCATGTAACCGATGCGGGCGTGGGGTTTCTGACCGAGGGCGATCAGGCCGTTAGCGACCTGGCTGGTGTAATTGTCGAAGGCTGAGAAAGTGGTTTCTCGGCCCTGGAACCAGAAAGCGGTTGAGTTGCCACGCTCGCGCGCCTGCTGGCGCGAAATGTCGGCGAGCGTGTTGAGCCCGTTGAAGTCGTACATTTAGTCCTCCCATGGCATCTTTCACTCTTTGGCGCACTCTAACGTTTGAGGCCGTAGAGGCAATGGGGGTTGATCAAATCCCTTCCCAGATGCGCGGGGTTGGGTAAGGTGGCGGAAGATGCAACCGGAGTTTTCCCGCATGGCCCGTGTCCCCTACCCCGATCCCAAAGCGTTGCTA
>VFKO01000155.1 GCA_009885515.1 Rhodobiaceae bacterium
CTGAAGCCGGGCCAGGTCGTAATCCAGCGCGGCACCAACCATGCCTGGCAGGCGCATGGCGGACCGGCCCTCATGCTTGCCGTCCTGATCGACCGCCCATTGCAGCGTTAGCTGGGTCGACTGCCCCCGTACCGAAAACCCTCCCGAAACTAACCCGGCGCAGGTCAACGTTTGCGCCGCTTTCCTGCCTTGCACCTTCATGTACTGTAAACACTTGTTTTCGGTATCATCTTATTCCATATTTGGAGCCAGGGAAACTCACCGGGAGTACGCGCGATGGCAAAACGAGTGGCGATCTATATCCGGGTCAGCACGGACGGACAGACGACCAACAATCAGCGCCGGGAGCTTGAGGCCGTTGCGGCCCGGCACAACTGGCGGGTTGTGAAGATTTTCGCCGATGACGGCATCAGCGGCTCGGTACCGATGTCCAGGCGGGTGGCGGGCAAGGAACTGCTCCAGGGTCTGGCGCGGCGCGAGTTCGACATGGTGGCGTCATGGTCGGTCGACCGGCTCGGGAGGTCACTGCAAGACCTTGTGCAGTTCCTGGGTGAACTGCAGGCCAAGGGTGTCGATCTCTACCTGCACCAGCAAGGCCTGGACACGTCCACCCCGGCCGGCAAGGCGATGTTCCAGATGATGGGTGTGTTTTCGGAATTCGAGAGGGCCATGATCGTGGAGCGGGTCAATGCAGGATTGCGCCGGGCTCGCAGTGAGGGCCGCATCGGCGGGCGACCCCGCATCGACCGCGCTCTGGAGGCGAAGGCGCGGGCAATGCTCGCCAGAGGCACCGGCATCCGCAAGACAGCCAAGACCTTGGGCATTGGGGTCAGTGCAGTGCAGCGCGTCAAGGCCGAAGACCCTCCCCGTACTTAAAAGCGCCATTTGGCCAGTTCATCGATCCAGGTTGAACGGCGGCCATTGGGTCTAGGCTGAGCGCCTCACCTGCATGGGGCGGGTGGGAGAGCAGAAGGTTTCAGATCATGACACCCGACTTGACCTACGAGCGTAAAGAGGCACAACCACGCCGGCTACGGCGCATTCCCGTCGGCAAGCTGACGGGCCAGAAGCCCGCATTCAAGATGAAGGAAGTCTGGGCGATCCGCTTCCATCTGCAGCTGGCCCGCAACACCCGGGAACTGGCCCTGTTCGACTTGGCGATCGACAGCAAGCTGAGGGGCTGTGATCTTGTGCGCCTGAAGGTTGCAGATGTCGCCGCTGCCGGCGAAGTCAAATCCCGCGCAGCCATCATCCAGAAAAAGACCGGCCGGCCGGTTCAGTTCGAGATCACCGAGCAAACCCGCGTTGCCGTCGCGGCACTTATTCTGAAACACGCCCTCACAGGATCAGATTTCCTGTTTCAGAGCCGATTGGCGTCATCGCCGCGCCTATCCACCAGGCAATACGCCAGGCTCGTACAGGGTTGGGTGAGGTCCATTGACCTGAACCCGGCGACCTATGGCACCCACTCACTACGGCGCACAAAGGCGGCTCTGATCTACAAAAAGACCGGCAATCTCCGGGCGGTCCAGCTCTTGCTCGGCCACACAAAACTGGAAAGCACGGTTCGATATTTGGGTGTCGAGGTCGACGACGCTTTGACCATCGCGGAACAGGTCGACCTTTGAGCCGCTTATGGAATGACCGGTAGCCGCCGACCCGGTCATTCCCCTGCCGCGCCTGCGAAGGCTGGATTTCGCCCAAAGCGGTCATAACCCCTTTGCGGGCAACTGCGGTCGTGACTGTCTTGCCCCGACGGTTGTCGGCTATCGTGTTTTGCGAACTCAACCCTGAAGCGCTTGTTCGGCTAAAGTGTTTGGCGCGGCGCTACTCGCCGCGCGCAAACATCGGCTTGATCTGCACGACGTGCATGACCCCGCCCTCGCTCCAGACCGAGAGAGCGAAGAGGCGCGTACCTTTTGCCGCTTCGACCAGCTTGCGCGGAAGCGCAGGATCGCGTCGCGAAGGATCAGCCTCTGCCCGCAACGGTTCGTCCCCATTCAGCAAGCGATCGGACCAACGGCATTCGCCAGACCCTTCCGCAGGCTCGGCCATAGAGTTCGCACGCTTGAAATTCCAGTAGCCGCTGTCGTTGCCGTCCACGTCGGCTGCGCCACCTGCAGTTTTGCTGAAGAAGCCCGCATCGGCGGCGGGATCGCTCGCGCAAACGAGGTCATAGGTCGGCACCGGCGGCTTGATTTCGTCGGGTAGAGTAATGCCAGGCCGCCCCGAAGGCACTGGGCGCACCGGCGGCGGAGCCACCGTGATCCCAGAAAGCGCACCAACTACGCGAACCGAGAGGATATTCGACCAACCGCTACCGCCCCCGCCCGCAACTTGACTCGGGTCGGTGGCCTCCACATCTGCGAGTCCTGTGAACATTCTGAACTGCAACGTGGAGCCAGGCTCATTTACCCACGTAGCGCCGCGCAGCTTCAGGTTCTGCGAATCTCCCCCATGGCCGTCCCACTCGCAGCCGCTTTCATGGCGAACCCTGAAGCATACGACCCAAGGCCCTACTGCTCCCGAGGCGCTAACACGACGAATGACGTAGTGTTCCCATTGCTCCTTGTCACCCGGCACGTGCATGTACTGTCCCCTCAAAACAACGGACACCGTCCGATCTGTCGCGACGAGTTCAGGAGGCTCAACCTTCTGCAAGATCGGCGTGGGAAAGCCAGCGTAGGCCAATGATGCAGACAACATCAGGGCACCAAGTCCACCGGCGATCAAAGCGCGTGTACGGATCCACATGGCGTTACCTCCCTTTTGGAAGGGCCCAGCTTAGAGCATAATTGCCACTCTTCCAATGTGCGCACTGAGGAAACCTCCTGACTAGTGACGGGAGAACAGTCCGGATCGGCGTATTTCCGTCGTCAAACGCCGGCCTGCCCAACTCAGTCGGGACGGCACTACGGCGCCAGTTCTCGTCGGTTTGCCGCAGACAAAACGCGCGACGCTTGCGGGCAAGCCGCCTGCCTTGCCATTGTCGAACCGGACACCGTGCTCGTTGCGACGCTGCCGTTCTGGAAGGTCAACGACGCGCGCTGAGAGCCTCAATGGGATTGATCCAAACGCGAATGATGCGCTGACGTTTGTTCTGCCGTACGAGGCGGTTGGTTCGATCCCACCCGTATATGCCGGGCTCAGACTGGCGAATGGAGCGATGACCGCCAAGAGCCAACCCGGACATTCCTACGCTGCACTTGCGAAGGCTTGATTTCGCCCA
>VFKO01000030.1 GCA_009885515.1 Rhodobiaceae bacterium
TCGAGCTTGCCGATGCGCTGGGCCAGGATTTTGGAGTGTGAGGGTTTGCGAGTTGCGGCCGACAGCGCCGCCCATAGAAGGGTGCCGCCTGCGAGACCGGCCGCAAAGAATTTGAGATTTTCACCGGTCAGGCCGATGCCACCCAGAATATCCATTTGAGCCCCCGCCCCTGCCCGGCCACGATCATCGTAAATAGCGGTCGCGTCAAGATGCGGCTTGAGCGACTGGTTGGTTTCCCAATGGGGCCGCTGTTGTTGCAACGTCTATTCGCTGGTGGCGGGAAAATTCGGGTGTTTACTCGCTTCAAATGGGAAGTAAGCAAGATTCCCCACGAAGACACGAAGCACACGAAGTAAGCACGAAGAAGGAAGAGACTGTCGTATTCCGTGCCGTTGCTTTTTTCTTGGTGATTCCTTCGTGGGCTTCGTGTCTTCGTGTCTGGCTGGTTGTGGTCGTGGGATTTTCTGATGTTGACCTTTCTATTCATTCTGTCTGTGCTGGTGATCGCTGCGAGTGTTGTACGGCGGCCGGTGCTTTTGTGGCAGCGGGCTGTGCTGGTCGCGGCGGTGATTACGCTGCTGGCGGTGTGTGTGGCGTGGGCGATTGGATATGTGCTGCAAAGCTCATAAACTTGCCGCAACAAGAATTGCGCTCTAGCGGGTATAGACGGCCACGAAGTGTGAGATTTCGCTGCGGTCTTTGACGCATGTTCCCAGGCGGGCGCGGTAGACCGGGATGCCTGGTGAGGACGACTGAAACGGATCGGGCTGGCGGGCGTGATAGGCGGTGGCGTTTTTTGCCGGCGGCTGAGCATCTGCCTTTTTGCCATCAGTACCGTCGAGCGCCAACACCATCATGCGTCCCTTGATCGTCGCCTGAAACACGATTGCCCTGGGATTTTGGCTTTGCACCCACAGACATTCGTCGACGACCTTGAACAGGATTTCCGCGCAGGCATCGCCGCATGGGTTCGCCGGATCCTGAACCAGCGCCACGGTCGGCTGTGCGGGCGGTAATGGTGCTGCGGGTTGAACCAGTGTTACTTGTGCGGGGGCTTCAGGCTTGGCCCGCGGCATCACCGGTGAGGCCGGCTTTTGGCGCGGCACAGTCACCGCAGCGTTTGCGATGGGGGCCGTGACAGGCAGGGTGGCTGCGGCCATCGCAGGTTTGGGGCGGGGTGCGGCGATCCTGGGCGCGCTGGTGGTGCCCGCGTCGTCTGCCATCTGGCGCAGGGTGACGAAGGCCGCCTGATAGGTCGTGGTGCCCTGATTTTCAGAGACACAGTGCGCCTTGTTGGTTTCCTTGAACGCCTCACCGGGAGCGAGCACGGTGGTGAACAGCGCTGTGCCGCCTGTAATCAATGAAAAGCGGATCGCGCGCGTCGACGAATTTTTCCAGGTGCAGCCATCGGCGCTGATGGAGAGTGCTGTGCAGGCGCCACCGGCGCAGGACGGTGAGCCCTGCGGATCGGCTGCACCTTGGGCGGTGGCGGCCAATGCCCAAACTGTGGCGGTTATGACTATGGGATGTGCACGCATGACGCACCTACGAAACATGAACGCGACTTGGGGCAGTTTACGTCAGGCTGCGGCGCTTATGAAGAGCCTTATGAGGGATAAGATTACCAATTTGCCGCAAAAAAGTCCGAACGGAAGGTGTTTTGCTTCGCGTGAGCCGCCGTCTTGTCAGCGCTTTTGGCGTTTCAGGCCGACGGCGTTGGCAGTCAGGCGGTCTATGGTGCGCTGCGACAGAAGCGAGAGCAGCATGTTCGCGGTGCTGTGGCGGGAGACGGCATAGCGCGGTTTGGGATAGCGGGCGGTCAGCGCCTGCTTGATCACCGCGCCCAGTTTTTCAGGGCTCAAGCCCGCCCTGCCCGACTTGATGGCCATGGCACGTACGATTTCCAGCGGCCTGGCATAGGCCGTCGTCGCATAGCGCGCGGTGTCGACGGCTTCGGCCTTGTCCCAGATCGGGGTGGCGACGGCGCCGGGTGCCACTACGATGACATCGATTCCAAAGACCATCATTTCCTGGCGCAGCGCTTCCGACAGGCCTTCGAGGCCGAATTTCGAAGTGCTGTAGGGTCCCAGAAAAGGGGACGCCTTGCGCCCGCTTCCCGATGAAATGTTGATGATGCGGCCGGGTTTGCCTTTCAGGCTGCGGTCCACACCCAGCAGAGGCGCGAAGGCCTGGGTGGCGATGACGACGCCGGTCAGATTGACTTCGAGCTGTTTGCGGAACTCGTCGACAGGAAGATAGGCCAACGGGCCCGCGACGGCGATGCCGGCATTGTTGACCAGCCCCATCAGCGTTTCGCCGTTCAGCGCCGAGCGCACGCGCGAGGCCGCCGCCTTTACCGCCTTTTCGTCGGTGACGTCGAAGATCAGGGGCACAAAATTCGGGCCGAGTGCTGCGGCAACGCGCTTGGCGTCTTCTTCCTTGCGCACACTGCCAAAGACGCGAAAGCCCGCGCTGGTCAAGGCTTGCGCCGCGCCCCAGCCGATCCCGGTCGATACACCGGTAATCACAACGGATTTTTGTTTATTTGCCACTCAGCGCGCGCCCCAACCCAAGCCCCTGGGTTCTATTGTAGTGTGCGGATGGGCCTGAGGATAGGACAGGTTGCCGCTCTGACGCGATTTCGCAACGCTTATTTGTTCCGGATGAAGGATTGGCGCCATGATTCGTGGCTTGTTTGCCGCAGTGGTGTTCACGGTATCGTCATCGGCGGTGGCCCGAAAGCTCAAAAACGGCGAGTGCCCGCCAACAACCACTCAGCAATTTCAGGACAACCTGCACGCCGCAAACCTTGCGCGTATTCACTGAGTGTGATGGCCGGATGCTTTAGTCTTGACCGCACCCGTTCCGCGGCATTCAAAAACTCTTCTGCATCTTCGAACGCCAGTCTGACGAATAAAGCGTCCGGCGTCATCGCAACAATGTTTCGACGTTGCAGATCGCGTGCCGCAAAGTCTGAAATATTGAAAGTTACGATGGTGTCTGCTTCGCCAGTGATTGCGGCGGCAATCACATGGCGGTCGTGAACATCGGGACTTGACAGGGCCGTCAAATCAAAACCCGAAAGATCCACGAGAGCTTCCGGTAACACGCTGCGCATCAACCTGGCGGTGCGCCGAAGTTTGTTGCGCAGTTCCGGCCTAGTCCGGCAAACTGCGGCGATCCATTCCGTTTCAATCTCACTGGTCCAAAAAACATCAACCAGACCTGAAACCGCCAACTCCATCTACAAATCCCGCCGCCTTGCCGCATAGAGCACGTTGGCGTCGAGAACGGCTCTGGCCACCATCAGTCGTTGTACAGGCCGAGGCGTTGATGTTCAGCGGCGAGACGATCAAGCTTCGTGCGGCGCTTGGCGCTTCGCTTGTCGCGCAGGGCAATGACATCGGCGGCTTTGATGCGCCGGTGAACGCCGGTTGTCCGGACGGGGATATTCTCTTCGCCCAGCAGTTTGATCAAAGTCGGCCGCGATACACGCAACAGGTCAGCGGCTTGTTGCGTTGTCATTTCGTCATCCAGCCGCAACACGGCAATACCCACGCCTTCGGCGAAGGCTCTCAGTACGCGTTCTATCGCGGGAATGGCCGCTTGAGGGGCGCGCACGCTTCCGACCGAAACCGGCAGGCGCTTGCGCAACGCCTCAAGACCGCGGCGCGCTTGCGCTGCCTGGCTCTTGCTGGGCTTGCTTCCGGCGATACTTGCTGTTCTTGCCATGCTGAACGCATAGCACAAATTCGAAAAAATCGAAAGCTAAATCGCGTAGTCGAGTTCGGTTGATGGTTTGCCGCGGCGGTGGGTGATCATTTTTGTGTGGAGGGCAACTACGGTGCGGCTGGCGGTGCGTTCGAACACCGGCGGGATGACCGCGTGGATGATGCAGGCCAGGCCGCCTGCGATCATGTGCGCACCGAAGGCCAAGGCGGTGCTGAAATGCTCGAAATAGGTTTCGCCCAGTGAACGCGGGTGCTTCAGGAAAAAATCCAACATTCAAGACGCTCCGTGCAGAGATCAATTCAAATCGCCTGACGCATTTTGCCCTCGCCTTTGAACGGCGTTCAAGCGTCACAATGTCTCTGGCTGGCTGATTCGCCGGTGGCGGGGATGGACATGGCTCACA
>VFKO01000357.1 GCA_009885515.1 Rhodobiaceae bacterium
CGATGATGCTTGAGCCCCACATCTTGGACGGTTTCTGCGTATGACCATTGAGACAAGTTTTCCGCGTTTGAAACGGACTGGCGAAAGTGAGCGGTTCGAAACTGTGCTGAGTTCGGCCTCGATCTCGGGCTGCATTCCCCGGCATGCAGATATTGACTGGGCAAAGATCGGCGATTTGCTTCCGTGGATAGCCGTTGTCGTTCCAAACGCGGCGGATGGAACACTAAGATTTGTGTCAGCCGGTGCCCTGCTTGCGGCCGCGTTGGGCGGCGAGGCGCTTGGACTGGACTATCTTGATTTTGTTGATCCCGCGATCAAGGGCGAGGTGTTCGACAGCGCATTTTTGATGCTAACCCGGCCGTGTGGTTTGTGGCAAATCTCGCCTGCGCTGACGCAGGACGGTGGGAGAGTGCATTTGGAATACACGGGCTATCCGGTATTCGACCATGACATCGGGCGTGGCCTGATTATGTGCTACATTCAGCAAATAGCTTCACCAGTTTCGCCCATTGCGTCAGTGCAAAAGTCGACGGATTGGGTCTGGCTTGAAATGCGGAACAGGTTGGAAGCCTAACTTACTTTGGTTGATGACCGCGTTGTGCGTTCGGCGATGACTAACGCTGCCAGCAACAGCAACGCCGCCGCGAAGAATGGTGCGCCCAGAACCGGCAGACCGCCCGCGCTGCCTTTGAAGTCGATGGCCGCTGCAAAAATCTGCGGATAGAGAATGGGAGCAATGATGAACGATATGCTGTTCATGCTGCCAAGCGCGCCTTGGAGTTGGCCTTGTTCCGACGGGCTGACGCGCTGTGACATGAGGGACTGCGCAGCGGGACCATAGAAGCTCCACAAAGCTGCAACCGGGATGGCAACCCAGACCCAAAACCCGGTCGAGCCAAAGGTGTAGATCAAGAACCCGGAAATGCCGAAACACAGTCCCACGATGATTGCGCGCCGCTCGCCCACAGCCTTGACGACGGGCCCGGTCAAGCCGCCTTGGACAATGATGCTTGCAACGCCAACGGCGGCGAGCGCGTAGCCGATCATCAACTGGTCCCAGCCATAGCGATACATCACGAACCAGGCGAATACCGTTGGATAGACATTGTGCGCGATCATGTAGAGAAATTGCGCGGTTGCCAGACCAAATAATTCGGGGTGCGAGCTCAAGAGCTTGAATGAGCTCAGCGGGTTTGCTTTGGCCAGCGAGAAGGCTTTGGTGCGCTTTTCCGGCGGCAATGACTCAGGCAAGATGAAATAACCATAGAGAGCGTTGAGCAGGCTCAAGCCGGCGGCGATCCAGAATGGAAGGCGTGGATCCACGGCTCCCGTGACACCCCCCAGCAGCGGACCCAAAACAAATCCGATACCGAAAGCGGCTCCCATAAGGCCGAAGGCGGCGGCACGTTTGTCCGGCGGAGTTATGTCGGCGATGTAAGCATTGGCGGTGCCAAAACTTGCGGCGGTGATACCTGACAGCGCGCGGCCAATGAACAGCCACCACAGGTCGGGAGCGAGAGCCATCAGGATGTAGTCAAGACCGAGGCCGGTCATTGAAATTAGTAAAACGGGCCTTCGGCCGAAGCGATCAGACAATGCTCCTTGGATGGGCGTGAAAACAAATTGCATTACGGCCCAAACCAACCCCAACATGCTTCCGATGCGCACGGCGTCGGCCTGGTCTCCACTCATGAAGGTCTCGATGAGTTTCGGCAGGACAGGAATGGTCACACCCATGGCCAAGACATCGAGTGTCAGTGTGAAGAAAATGAAAATGATAGCAGCCCGCGAGGGCGCAAGGATTGCAGGAGTCGTTGGAGTGACAGTGTCGGTCATGCAATTTCCTGGAAGCGCATTCTGATTTGCGCAATCGGTCTTAGCGAATTTTGGGTCACAGTGCGAGTTGGATTGCAGGTGTCAGCCCGAGAACGCGCGCGGGTAGGTGACTGTCCAGCGTTGTGAGCGAACGCTGCCGGGCGTGAGCTCGAGAGCCATAAATGCGTCGCCTGCATACGGCGCGTTCGACGTCTTGGCGCTTCAGGTGAGTGATACTCGTTTTGATCAAAGCAGAGCCTACGCCACGGCGTTGATAATTGGGAGAGACTGAGAGGGGTGCACGCGCTACGGCGTTCAAAGTTGCACCAGGAGATGCGACGCTGAGCCGTGAGTAGGCGATGTGGCCGACGATTTGATTGTCCATCTGGGCCACGAGTTCAAGCGACATGTCGCCATCGTGCCGCAGTGACTTTACGAGTGCGGTCTCGCCTGGGCCTGCAAATGCTGCCGTGATGGTGGTGGCAATTGCTAGATCATCAGCCGGTTCGCGCACACGAATGGTCTGTGTTTCAGCTTGACGTGGACGCTGGACAGGGTCTGAATCAGCCACTGCTGGCACCTCACATGAGTGAACGTACATTATTACTCGCACGGATCAGATGGAACGGCAAAAACGCCGAATGCGTGCGCTGATTGCGCATTCGCGGTGGTGGCACAGGCGCTGGCGTCCGGGGTTTGCGTTGCTGATAACTCGAGTCTAACTGCTGACTGCGAATTCGATTCTTGGAGGATGTCATGACTTGGTTGTTCCGGCCTTTCCGGCTGTTTGCGCTGCTTCTCATTTCAACGGGAAGTATGGTGGCCCTTTCTGATGCACATGATTACACATTTGGTTCGGTTTCCATTGTGCACCCTTGGGCCATGCCAACGGCACCGGGAGCACGCACTGGCGCGGCGTTTTTGAAAATAAGCAATCGCGGTAAAACTGACATCCGCCTTACCGGCGGGTTCAGTCACTTTGCTGGTGGTGTTGAGATTCATTCAATGTCGATCGATAACGGAATCATGCGGATGCGTCACCTGCAAGACGGGCTCGTCATTCCGGCCGGAGGGGCGGCGGAGTTCCGGCCTGGCGGATTGCACTTGATGCTTACGGGGTTGCAACGGCCGCTGGTTTTACATGATCGCGTGCCGTTGACGTTGCATTTTGAAGGCGGGGCAAAAATAAGTGTGGTTCTGTTTGTGGATCAACCGGTGGGTCCGCCCACGCATCAGGGGCACTGAGCGATGTTAGGCCTGACCCGCTATCCGGTCCTCGCATTGGCTGGGGTGCTGATCCTTTTGGTGCTTGGTATTGCCATTGGATTTTTGCAATCCAATGGCAAGGCGCCGTCGCAACTGCAACAAGGGGGGCCCGTTGTAGCGCCGTTTCAGCTTGTCGATCACCTGAGCAAAGCCGTCAGCGAGCGAGATATGCTCGGCCGGCCTGCGGTCTTGTTTTTTGGTTTTACCTATTGTCCCGATGTATGCCCAGTGACGCTGGCGTCTCTGTCGGCGGCACTTGGAAAAATGGGAGAAGCCGCCGACAGCATCGGCGTGTTTTTTGTTTCGGTCGATCCGGAGCGCGACACGCCAACGGTGCTCAAAGCGTATCTTTCGGCATTTGATCCGCGTATCCGTGGTTTGACCGGTGCGCCCGGCCAGATTGCTGCGCTGGCGAAATCGTTCGGGATTTATCACGCCAAGGCCAAATCGGGCGGCGAAGACTATACAATCGATCATACGGCTTCGGTCATTCTTGTTGATGCAAGCGGGCAATTTCAGGCGACGATTGCCTATGGCGAGAATGCGGACGTTGCGTTGGCAAAGCTACAGCGGCTGGCGCGCGGGGAAGGCGGGTAGAGGGCGTGTTCGTCATACTTGGAGAGCAACGAATTTTCTTTGATGTCGTGGGGTCGAAGCTCAGGATTGATGGTCCGCGTATGCGCGAAGTGCCAACGCTGTTGGTGTTGCATGGTGGCCCCGGGTTCGACCATACGGGTCTGCGGCCTGGATTAGACGCGTTGTGCGATGTGGCGCAGGTGATCTATCTGGATCACCGGGGCAACGGGCGCAGCGTACCCAGCGACCCCAAGACGTGGAACTTGGGGCAATGGGGCGATGATGTTCACGCATTTTGTCAGGCACTGGGCATTGATAAGCCCATCGTGCTCGGGCAATCGTTCGGCGGGATGGTTGCGCAATCGTATGTGACGCGTCATCTGGAGCATCCGCGCGCTGTCATACTTTCAAGTACGGCGGCGCGCATGGATTTTGAGTCCTGCTTTGCTATTTTTCAAACCAAAGGTGGCATCGAAGCGTGTGAAATCGCCAAACGGTTTTGGACTTCAGGCGATGATACGTCGTTCGAGGACTACATGCGTGTTTGCATGCCGCTCTATAACACCACGGTTGCGGAAGACGGCGTCAATTCACGGGCGCGTGCGATTATGCGGCGCGAGGTGTACCGGCATTTCTCGTTGCCAGGATGCGAGATGCGCCAAATGGATTTCAGGCCGCCGCTCGCTCGTGTGATGTGTCCGGTCCTGGTGCTGGCGGGTGATGAGGATCCGGTCACGCCACCGCATTTGGCGCGTGAGATTGCAGCTGCGATCCCGGCAGCGCTCGTCTCGTGCCAGGTTTTTGATGGTTGTGGTCACGGCGCATTTCGCGACAAACCCCGGATTGTTCTCGATGCGATCCGGCAATTCATCATGCAGTTGCAATGACCAGTGATATGCTCTTTGCGGATGTGATGGTTAAATCGACTTAATGCGGTTCAGATGCCGGGGCGAGGCGTCCAAATAGGTTGCTTATATGGCGTGCTTCCAAGACTATCGTCGTGCGGGGTGATTATTTCGGGTAGGTGTGCTGCGAGGCGGCCTACCCTAAATGGGTAGACGCAGATTGGCATATGGGTGTGGGGTGCATCCAATGGCTGGCTGCTTCGCTGGCGACTCGGGGGACATGAATGGAAAGCGCTACTGTTTGGCTTATCGACTCGCAACCCTTGTTACGAGCGGGGCTGCGCGCACAACTCGATGGCAAGGGATTCCACGTTGCCGTTGATGCCGGGACGGTTGACGAGGCGATACGATTGGGCTCGCGCGGACCGCAGGCCAATCTGGTGGTGCTGGATTTCGCGTTGGGCTCTGAGTCGGTTGCAAAGCTGAGAGCCGTGCAAACGCAAGCGCGTATTGTCGTGTTTGCCGAAGCTGCGGAACTGTCCTTTTTGTCCGAAATGTTTGCCGCGGGCGTAGACGGCTACGTGCTGAAAAGTATTTCGCCCAATGCGCTCATTGAGTCGCTGAAGCTGGTCTTGTTGGGCGAGAAGGTGTTTCCCGGCATCTTGACCAATTTTCTGGGCGCCCTTCACGGCAACACGGTGTCTGGCCGCTCGGAGCGCGTGCGCGTGGGTGACGTTGCGCTGTCGCAGCGCGAGCTTGAAATTATTCGCAGTCTGGCGGACGGACACACCAACAAGTCGATCGCTAAAGAGCTTTCGATTACCGAGGCGACGGTAAAGGTGCATATCAAAACCGTGCTGCGTAAACTTGGTGCGGCGAACCGGACGCAGGTTGCCATCTGGGCGGTTCAGCACGGTTTGACAAGCGGCAACGCTGTGCTGCGTTCGCGGGTCTGAAGCTGGTCAGGCGTTGAGCTCTTCGCGTGTGCAACCTTCGAAGTTCAAAATGAAGTCAGCGCCGTACGCAAGGCTTGGGGTTTGAAATCCCGGCTTGAAGTCGCCGTTTGCGACACGTTTGGCAATAGCCAGGCCTGTGAGAGCAGTGAGGGAGTACCCTTCCGGGGTGCGTAGCCGCGCGCGAACTGTCTCGCCCCTGGCGTTGCGGCCAACTGCAATCAAAACGGCATAACCGCCTTTGCGCTGCTCGTCCGTCGGGCCTTCGGGCTGGCGATCAATTTGACGTTTCAGAAAATTCTGCATGAACGACAGACCCAGAAATGCCTTCAGCAGTCCGGGCATTTTGGTCAGGCGCTGAAGCTCGGGCCGCGCCTCGAAATGGACTTCGATGTTTGGAATTTTTGTAGAGTGAAATGCCGTGGACACGTCGCCCCAGCTTACCGCAATGGTGGGCTTGGCGCCCTCTCCGAAATCGCAATGGTCTTCATGGGCTCCTTCGATGCGCTCTATCTCGCCGCCACGGCGTACGCTCGTGCCCTTTGCTACTCCTTCGACCATGGTCTTTGCCGTGCCTCGCGACACGGAGCCGAGACCACCGATGTACATTTTCAAATCCTGTGCGTCGGGTTGGCGGCGCTTGATGTGGGCGGCAAGACAGTCGGAGGGTACGACATCAAAGCCCACGCCCGGCAGAAGCATGATGCCGGCCATTCTTGCTTCGGCGTCGCGGGCAGCAAGGGTTTCAAAGACGGCGATTTCGCCCGTAATGTCCAGGTAGTGCGTGGTGGTACGCAAGCAGGCGTCAGCCATCAGTTTTGAAGTCGCTGAAAATGGACCTGCGATATGTAGCACCACGGCCACGCTTGCCAGGGCCTTCTCGAGTTTGGCTGTTTCTGTGAGATCAAATGCACGCCATTCGAAGCCGAGTTCGAGGGCCAATGCTTTGACCTTGGCTTCGTTGCGGCCGGCGAGAATTGGCGATAATCCTTGGGCTTTTGCCGTCCGCGCCGTCAGTTTGCCGGTGTAGCCTGTGGCGCCATAGATCAATATCTTTGCGTCGCGTGACATTGCGGTTTTCCTTGATTTCACTGGCCATTGTGTGGTGCGGAAGATTTGTGCCGTCAAGGGCTGCGACACAATGGGAACTGTGGTACGAGTCTGGGCGGGGTTTTCGGGGACTGACTGATGATTCGATTTTTCACGATCTTCGGCTGTGTGGTTGCCGTGTCGGCGCTTGCCTTGGCCAGGGCCGACGACATTACCAGCACGCGCACCTGGACGAATTGTCAGGGCGGCGCCGGCATTTGGAGCGATTTGCGCCTTTCGTCATGCACTGAAATTGTGAAGTCGGGTAACGCCACAGGCGCCGATCTGGCGAAGGTCTATTATTACCGCGGCAATACACATTTGATGCAACGCGACTATCGCAAGGCGGTGGATGATTACACACGGTCGATCGAACTGGCCAAGGGCGACGCGAGCGCGTTGCACGAACGGTGTTGGGCACGCGCGGTTTTGAATGTCGAGCTTGAAGACGCGCTGTCGGATTGCAATGAGTCACTTCGGATCAAACCCAATGATGGAGAGACTTTGGGCGGGCGCGGTTATTTGTATTTGAAGCTGGGATTCAATCGCACGGCGATTTTGGATTACGACGCCGCGCTGTCGGCCAAACCCAACACGGCGGAGTATCTGTTCGGCCGGGCAACGGCAAAGCTCAAGGCGGGTGATGCTGACGGGAGCGCTGCGGATTTTGCCGCGGCGCGTAGCGCCGATCCCAAGATCGACGCCGTGTTCGCACGCTATGACGAAGTCAGCGGCGGTAAGGGGTTTTGGGGCGCTGTGGCCGGCTATTGGAGTGCCGTGATGAAGTGGATGTACTAGCCTGAAAAGAGAATTTTTGATTCGCATGCATCTTGCAAAGGTGCGCTGTGTCCGCCCTAGATTGGGAGGTACGTCGAAGGGGCTGTTATCCGGTCGCGAGCAGGTTTTCTTGCAGACGGCGAGATAGATGCGCTTGAAGACTGTTTTTCGGGACTCTCGTCAAATCTTCGTTGAAGACTGCTGTTAGAACGCGGTGGACTAGGAGATAGGACTCGTTGACGCCTTTTCCTGCGCGCCTTGCTTCTTTGCAAAGCTCGGGACCGAAGGCAACGAGTTCTGTTGGCCTGTAAGGCACGGTATCACTCCAACCGGTGTTTAATGGAATGCGACTCCAATCTCAACTTGGAGAGTCATGACATAAAATTATTCCGGTGTCGCCGCGCGTTTGATGACAAGTTTCCGGCTCGTAAACTGCGCTCGCGGAAGTTTCCGTCTCAGTGGCTGGCATGTGTGCGTTGCAGCAAAGTCCAGTAGGTCAGGCGCTATGCGGCGTTTTTCTTGAAGCGGGCTCGTTTGATATTGCGGTGCAATATGGGTCGGGCCCAGAATGCGCAAACTTGTGCACAATTTTGTGACGGGGGTGAGGACCGGCGATAGCGTGCCCCATCTTTGTCAAGTTTGAATCAGAGTTTCCGCTATTTCCGTTTGTGGCCTGCTTCGGGCTTGGCGGCGGAGGCCTTGTTTTTGAACAACGGGCTCACGTTCTTTCCATTCAAGAGGGGCTTTTGGACATCAGGTGACAGCGCGATTTCACCGTTTTCAGCGAGCTGGCCGGTAATTTTTGACATCATATCCAGCTGCGTTTGCACGTCGTCCATGATGCGGGCCATGGCACCGGATACCCAACGCTGCCAAGCTTCGGCACGCTTCTCGTGGTCGCCGGTGATGTTCATTTCGCCGAGCAGCGTCATCGTGGCTTCGGCACCTTCGCGCCGGCGTTCAAACCATTTGTCCAGATTGGTTTGAAAACCATCCAACATGAGCTTCTGCGTCGCAATCACCCGCTTCATCGACTCGAGATAAGCGGTGTTGGGAAACGGCACATGAACCAGATCGCTCAACACTTCGGAAGGTGATTTATCTTCGGCCATGGATCGCAGTCCTTTTTGTGAATGCAATGCAAGCGTCGCTTGGGCGCGTGGTTTTTTTGAGGCGGCGGGTCAGGTCCATATGTATATGGGACGCAATGAGGCCTGATCCAAGTCTGCGCAGTCCGCCGAAGCAGTGTACCCAGAGGCTACATAGCAAATGTTTGGTGTTGCGCACAGCATGGTGGTGACGGTTGTCAACTGTGATGACGAACCCAGTTCAGTGGCACGTGCGAAGCTTACCCTCAAAAAGGTGTATTCTTTCCGCTCTGCAATCATGACGGGTGGGTGGCCATTTGGGAAGTCAATGCTTTTGTTCGATTGGATTCATAATAGTGTGGCTGATGGGACCCAGTTTGGCTGATTTGTTTCAAGCCGACTAGAGGCCCCCCAAACCCGGTAGTTGTTTCAATTTAGGTTACTACAGCTTGGTGGCGCTTCTGACACGTGAAAAGGGAATAACGGTGCGAGGCGTTGATTTTTAAGCGCACGAGGCCAAAATCAATAGGTGTCGGGTTGTTCACGGACGTGGGGACGTCCAACGGCAACCGACTAACCGCCAAGGCGCATTTAAAACGCGCGCCACAAGCGGGGGGCGCGGGCTCTCTAGTGAATTCGGCCGGAACAACGTCACCAGCGCTGTCCGATACATCCGAACCACTAGGAGCCCGCTGTTATTTTGGGGCACACGGAACCACGAAATCATGAGGTTTTGCGGGTGCTGCTGCGCCGCTTGAGATCTTCTGGTGTGATTGAGCCATCACCGTTGCGATCGGCCCGCATAAATTGAGAGCGTGCCCTGCCGCCGAATTCCTCGGGTGTGATGGCGCCGTCCAGATTCCAGTCAGCATAGCGCAAACTGTCCACGTTATCCCGGTCGCTGCGATCAAAGGGAGGGCGCTTGGGATCCAAACCTTGTGCCTGGGCTTTGATTCGCCAAGCCTCGTACCGGGCGTTGCGCTCAACACGGCGGGCATCGGAGTGGCGTTGGATTTCTGCCGCGTCGAGACGGCCATCGCCGTTGGCATCGACGGCGCTAAACTCAGCGCTCAAGGTAGAATCCATTTCAAGGCGCGTCAGGCGGCCGTCTTTGTCCGTGTCGTATTGCATGAGCCGTAAGTCTGTTGAGGGTCCGCCTTGGCCGCCGCCGCGTGTTGATTTGGATGAGCCAGTGTCGAGGACCGTTGTGTAGCCCAGGGCGAGGGCGCCAGCTGCCACCACCAATGTTCCAGCGACGGCACCGATCCAAATAATGCGTGTCATTTTTCTCTCCGTGTATTTGCAGCCACTGAAATTGTGGCGGTTGAAGACACCACAATCAGTGTTGCGGAGAAATGCCAGTGGCGAAGCAATTGTGTATGGAGGTGTGTCTGGCCCTCATGTTGACATAATTTGTTACAATTTTGGGTCGTGAAACTTCGGGCGGGCCCTCAGAAAACCGATGAGCGAAAAAAGCTTTCACCTTCTGGTGGTCGATGACGCGCGCGAGATTCGCGATCCGCTGGTGAAATATCTGCAAAACAACGGCTATCGCGCGATGGGGGCCGAGAGTGCTGGCGCGGCGCGGAAACTGCTGCGGACCCGGGCGTTCGATCTGGTGGTGCTTGATGTGCTGATGCCGGGTGAAGACGGCTTGAGTTTTTGCAGATATCTTCGGGAAAGCGGCGATATTCCCGTGCTGTTTCTCACGGCAAAGAGCGACGAGGTTGATCGCATTGTCGGCATCGAGCTGGGGGCGGATGACTATGTGATCAAGCCGTTCAATCCGCGCGAGTTGTTGGCGCGCATTGGCGCGATCCTGCGGCGGGTGACAGCCATGCCGCTGCGGCAGGAAAGTGCCGGGCCACCGCGTGTTCAGTTCGGCCGGTGGGTGCTGGACAACGTGCGCCGTGAGCTTGTGAATGAGCGTGGAGCCGGCGTGGCACTGTCGACAGGCGAGTACAAACTCTTGTGTGCGCTGATTGAGCGGCCGAATTTGACCTTGCGGCGCGAAGAGCTGCTGGATCTGATTTCCGGCCGTGAGGCGCAAGCCTATGATCGCGCGGTTGACAATGCGGTCATGCGCTTGCGGCGAAAACTTGAAGACGATCCGCGCCATCCTAAACTTATACAGACGGTGTGGGGCGGTGGTTATGTATTCGCAGCCGAGCCAGTGACCCTGTGACGGGGTGGCGGGTCCCGCTCTGGGCCGAGCTGTCGTTTGTGATTTTGCTCGCTCTGGTCGCGTCGAACGCCGCGACTTTTTTTCTGGCTGAATCCCGACGCTCTAGTGACATCCGGGCTGAGAGGATCGGGGCGATCGAAGACAGACTGTCGGCGCTGGTTGGATTGCTTTCCCGGTTGCCTGAAAGCGAGCGTGCCAATTTATTGACCGTTGCATCAGTGCGCCGCGAGCGCGTGTCGATTGGAACGACACCGCGGGTTGCCGACCACGCGTTGCGCGAGAGCATGACTGAGGCTCGCTTGAAGGCGTCGCTGGGCGCGCTTGGACCAGCCGATGTGCGTGTGGCCAAGCGGGGGCAGCCCGATCTTGGCTTTTGGGGTCCGCGCAAGCGCAGCGGACTTGAGCGCTTCAGCGTAGCCATCGCCCTTGGACCCCGGCAATGGCTGAACGCGGAATTTTACTGGCCCGAGGGTGAGGCCTTGCTGCCAGGCCTTTTATTTTCAGGCGTGGTCGCTTCGCTGGCGCTGATTGTGGTGTCGGTGTGGATTGGGTGGCGCGTGTCTGGACCTTTGCGGCGGCTGGCGGCGGCGTCGGCGCAAATGCAATCGGGAAAAGCGGTGTCTGCCATTCCCGAGACCGGGCCGTCGGTTTTGCGGGGTGCTGCGAAGGCCTTCAATCTCATGTCGCAACGCTTGATGACGCTTGTCGACAACCAACGGGTTCTGCTGGCGTCGATCGGACATGATCTGCGGACGCCGATTACTTCACTCAGGCTCAAGAGCGAGTTCATCGAGGATGAGGATTTGAAAAGGCAATTCAGCGGCAGTCTCGACGAATTACAGTCGCTGACTGAAGCAGCCCTTGATGCCGTTCGCAATGGGATTGGCGAAGAAGCGCCGCGAGAAGTTGACGTGTGTGCGCTGGCCGAAAGCATCTGCGCGGATCTGTCCGATCTGGGTGCGGATGTGGCGTTTATTTCGGGCGCTCCGGTCTTTGCCGTGTGCAGGCCCAATGAGATCAAGCGGGCAGCGCGCAACCTGGTGGAAAATGCCATTAAATACGGTGAGCGGGCGCGCGTGAGTGTGAACGGCGTGGGGCAAAATGCTGCAATCGTTGTCGACGATGATGGACCCGGATTGACGGCTGAGGATATGGCACGCGTCTTTGAACCGTTCGTGCGCCTTCTGGCACCTGCCAATGACAATGCGGCGGGGCATGGACTGGGTTTGACCCTGGCGCGCGCGATTTCCCGGGCGCATAGCGGGGACATCTCTCTGCAGAATCGCGATGACCGAGGACTGCGCGCGACGCTGACTTTGCGGCGGATGGTTTGAATTCAAATCGTCTTTGGCGGCCAGGGAATGAAGTTTGACGTGCGCCGTACGTAGTCGCTGTAGCCTGCGCGGCGTTTGGTCAAGTGACCTTCGACGGTTGGAATGCCGCTGTATTTGACAAGCAGAACGGTTACCAAAAGCGGGCCTGGCAATGACCAGATGCCGATGGTGGTTTCGGCGGCGATCAGGAATAGTCCCCACCACAGGCAAGCGTCTCCAAAATAATTCGGATGGCGGGTATAGCGCCACAGACCCTGATCCATGACTTTGCCGGCATTGGCCGGTTCGGCGCGAAAGCGTGTGAGTTGCCAGTCGCCAATTGTTTCGAAGGTGATTCCGGTAAGCGCCATGGCAACACCAAGCCAAGCGAGCGCGCCCAGTGTCGACGGTGGCGCCATCTGTCCGATCTGCACCGGCAGGCTGACAATGAACTGCAGGGGGGCTTGCAAGGCAAACACCATCCAGAACGATGCTTTGGCAAAGCTCCAGCCCTTCCGGCTTTGCGCCTTCCCCATCATGGTGGCGTAGCGGCGGTCTTTGCCTTGCGTGAGCCAGCGCCATAAGAGATATCCGCCCAGTCTCACGCCCCATAGCGTGCACAGGATGGTCAGCGCGATGGCGTGCGCTGAGCCGGGTTGCGAGTTCATGAAACTGACCAAGGCCGTCAAGACGATGCCGAAAGCCCACCAGCTGTCGACAAAGCTGGCGTCTTTCAGGCGGCAGGCGATAAGCCATAGGACGAAGAAACAGAGTGCCATGATGAGCGTGTTGACGACGAGGAGAGCGAGGATGGGCATAGTCTTACGAGAAGCCCTTCCAGTGTCCCGCCGCGCGCAGGCGATCAAGGAAGATTTGTTCGTAGGCTTGTTCGGGCGCATCGCGGACGAGGCTGTCCATGCATTGCGCGTCGGCGCCAATCAGGATGCGCCACTTTTCTTCGCGTACACCGTTGAGGATGATTGTTGCAGCCTCGGCAGCGGAGGTAGGAGCGTTGGTTTCGAATTGGCGGGCCATTTCCTTCATCATCTGTTGGATCTGTTCGTCGGTCATCGCGTCGGCGGGCATGCCCATCGACTTCATTGAGCGGCGGGCGTCGGCGATTTCCTGTGCCGACATCTCGCTGATGCCGTGGCCGGTGAGGACCTTTCGCGAGTTTTCGACGATGGAGGTGCCGATATGTCCCGGCATGACGACCGAGCACTTCACGTGCGGGGCGTTGATGCGGAAGTCGTTGATCAGGCCCTCTGTGAAGCCCTTGACCGCGAATTTTGCTGCGGGATAGGCGGTGTGTGAACGCGTGGGGCCGAGGGAGGCCCAGAAGCCGTTGACGCTGGAGGTGTTGACGATGTGGGCTTCGTGGGCCTTGACGATCATATCGATGAAGGCGCGGCAGGAGTAGTAGACGCCATACCAGCAGACGTTGAAGGTGCGTTCCCATTCATCGCGCGGGCTTTTGAGGAAGCTGGGGCCGCCACCGATGCCGGCATTGTTGAAGAGCAGGTGGATGTGGTCTGTGTCGAGCTCGCGGGCGACAGCGTCGCGGAATTTTAACACCTGCTGTTCGTTCGACACATCGGCGACGTGGGTGATGACGCGTGTGCCTTGCGGCGCGTTGGTTTGGCAGAGGCGCTTGGTCTCGGCCATGTTCTCGGCCGAGACGTCGCACATGGCCACGGTGCAGCCCTCGGCAACGAGCTGCTTTGCGAGTTCCCGGCCCATACCGGTGCCGCCGCCGGTGATGACGGCAATTTTTCCTGCGAAGTCTTTCATGTGAGTGTCTCCCTTGGGGCGATGGTAGCGGAGGCGCACAAATTATCCAATGAGTGGTGCGCGGCCCCCTTAAAAAAATCCTGGGAGAGCAGGCGTCCAGCCCGCATTCTTAATGCACCCACCGTCACTGGCGCCAGAAGGGCGGGCAAGAGAGCGCGTGATTTCTTCATGGCCTCGGACGCCAGCGCTCCCAGGAAGGTCGAGCGGTCCCGAGATCGGAACACGGCACGGATTCCAGGTTAACGGTCATTTTTGTTGCAGGATTTCCAGGAGGAAATCTGTGTTCCAACCGGCTGATTTTCTGCGTGTCTTGACGCTTCCCTTCGCTGA
>VFKO01000046.1 GCA_009885515.1 Rhodobiaceae bacterium
AGCAATTCCTTGATGTTTCCGGGGTGCCAGATCTACAAGACTTCGTGGGACGGCTCCAGGTGCATTTCAAACGCCCAGGCGCGTTTGCCGCCGGGGGCGAGCAGCGGCAGATCGTTGGCGGCGGATACGGCATCGCACCCGGCATTTGAGGGTTCGATTGCCAGATGATGGTGTCCATGCCAACCGCCTGCGGACACCCAGACGCCGATCCACGGAATGTGCTGCTGTTCGACCGACACATGCAATTTGGAGCCGTTGCGATCGATTGTGATGCGATTCAAGCCTGGTGGCGTGCGTGCGAACAGCTTGGCGCAGGCCGGCGCACCGGTTGGTCTTTCGAGTAGCCAGTCAATCAACCCCGGCCCGGCTTCTGGTGCGTGCGCGGTGTCCCCGTCAGGTGCTTCGATCGATTCTATGCGCCACTCCCAGCCGCGTTGCCAAAACAGGAGGCGGGTGTTGGCCTGCAGCGGAAATAAAGGATGGAAAGCCCAAAGAATTTGCTGTGGTTGGGGCGAGTGATTGCTCAGGAGATAATCAAAGCGCAAACCTTCAGGCAGCAAATGAATCGTCCGCTCGAGCGTCGAGGTGACAGACTCGAGTTCCACTTGCATGCGCAAGTGCCGGGAGTCCCCATTGTCACTGGTCACCTGCCATGCGCTGGTCCACGCGTCGCCATGGTCAACGTGGCTGGTGTGGCCGGACGTGCACGCCGCGACGGTGGGTATGCATTCGTCGAAGCCCGCAAGTGCGCCCTGGTCGAACGGGGTGCCGCGCGTCAGGCGGCGCCATGGTCTGGGGGCGGCACTCTGCCAGCACCATTGCGTTTGATCTTGACGGTTTGTGAGAGATACAATCCGTCCGCCGAGTTCGGGTACCACACAGAGTTCCAAATTCCGGTTACGCAAGCCCGCAATGGCAAACCCGTCGCGTGTTCCGCTAAATCGCATCCTGCCTCACCTGTCGAAAACTAACTCCGGTCCGATCATGCAAGATGCGCGTAGCACCAATCAAGAGCCTGCAAGCCGGAAGGGCAGTAACACCGCCGCCATCATTTCGGCGTTTCGCGTGGCGCATGGGCTGGATCCCCAAGTGTTCTTTGCGCCGGGGCGGATCAATCTGATCAGCGAGCACACGGACTATACGGGCGGTTTCGTGCTTCCGGCGGCCATCCAGTTTGGAACCTGGATCGCGTCTCATGCGCGTGCGGATCGTGTCGTGCGTGTGCACTCGGCGACGCAAAACGAGACAGTCGAGATCGGGCTTGACGTGGAGCCCCGGCAGGCACGCAAGCATTGGAGCGACTATGCGGCGGGCGTGGTCTGGGCGCTGCAAGCGCAGCACCGCGAATTGCAACTGTGCGGCGCGGAACTGTTGATCCACAACGATGTGCCGCTGGGTGCGGGGCTGAGTTCATCGGCCTCCATGGAGGTGTGCGTGGCGCTGGCCTTGCTCGGCGTTGCGCGTCAGGAACTCGGCACTCTCGACATTGCGGTGGTCTGCCAACGCGCCGAGAATGAGTTCGCCGGGGCGCGTTGCGGCATCATGGATCAGTTCATCGCAACGCATGCCCGCCCAGACCATGCGGTGCTGCTGGATTGCGACAGTCTGCAGAGCCGGTTGATTCCCCTTGCGCGCACGCACCACTGGATCGTCGCGAACACTGGTGTGCGTCACGCGCTGGCGGGTGGGGAGTACAATCTGCGGCGCGCCGAGTGCGAGACGGTGCTGGCGCAGTTGGCCCGGCAGTTTCCGCAGCGCCGCGTGGTTCGCGATTTGCTGCGCCATGAACAGAGCGCGCTGGCCACGCAGCTTTCGCCGGTGGCTGCGCGCCGGCTGGCGCATCTATGCAGTGAAAACCGGCGGGTTGGCGAAATGGTTGTGGCGCTCGAACGTTGCGAGATGGCACGCGCCGGGGAGTTGCTCCTGGCTTCGCATGCGAGCCTGCGCGCCGATTTCGAAGTCAGTTGCGCTGAGCTCGATCTGATGGTTGCCATCGCCAGCCGTCAACCGGGTGTTCTGGGCGCGCGGATGATGGGCGGAGGCTTTGGGGGCTGTACCCTGACGCTGGCCGACGCAGAGGCGAGCGAGCGCGTCATGCTGGCCATGCGCCGCGACTATCGTGCTGAGGCCGGCATTGAACCAGAGATATTTGCTGCGCAGTTTTCCGGGGCAGCGGGGAAGATCGGATGAGCAAGTTTCAGGAAATGTTTCGCGAGCTCGACAAAGTTCCGCAGGGATCGCATCGCAGGCGCAATCCGTTGACCGGCGACTGGGTGCTTGTTTCGCCCGGACGTACAGACCGGCCATGGCTCGGCGCCCGGGAGACCATCGCGGCAGAGCCGTCTGTGCCGCATGATGCCGCGTGCTATTTGTGTCCCGGAAATGCCCGGGCCAAGAGTGCGGTGAACCCCGGTTATACAGGAACGTATGTGTTCCAGAACGACTTTCCGGCACTGGATGCGGGTGCTGCTTTGACCGCCGCAGGTTCCGCAGAAGCGGCATTCCAAGTGGTGCACGGCGAGTGCCGGGTGTTGTGCTATTCGCCGCGACATGACCTCTCGCTCGGTCAGCTTGATCAGGACGCGGTGCGCGCCGTGGTGTCGATGTGGGTCAATGAGTGGAAGCACTTCGACGCGCGCGACGAAATCGCCTATGCGCTGATCTTCGAGAATCGCGGCGCCCAGATGGGCGCCAGCAATCCGCACCCGCACGGACAGTTGTGGGCAACAAGCATTATTCCCAACGAGATTGAGCACGAACGTCAAAGCCAGGCGGCGTATTTCGATGCTGTGGGTACGCCGATGCTGGCGGATTATCTGGACGCCGAAGTCCGGCTGGGGACGCGCATCGTTGCCGGCAACGGGTCCTGGGTGGCGCTGGTGCCGTTCTGGGCTGTTTGGCCGTTCGAGCTGCTTGTGGTGCCACGCCATGCTTGTAGCGGGTTCGATGATTTGACGCAGACACAGCATCACGATCTCGCGGCGCTCATTGGGCGTATCGTTTCCATTTATGACAGCATATTTGGTGTGCCGTTTCCGTATTCGATGGGTTGGCATACACGGCCCAGTGATGGCGGGGCACATGCGGGCTGGGTGATGCATGGCCACTTTTACCCGCCGTTGCTGCGCTCGGCATCGGTGCGCAAGTTTCTCGTGGGCTACGAGATGCTGGCGATGCCGCAGCGTGACATCACGCCGGAGTCTGCTGCGGCACTCATGCGCGGCCGGTCGTGAGGTTGGCGAGTACTACAACGCTCGCTGCAGGCGCATGATTGGCGTAAGCGCCCATGTCTCGCCGCTTTTTGACTCGAGCGTGGAGGCGGCAATGGTGGCCTGGCCCTCCAGGCTGAGCGTGATGCCGCCGCCAAAAGTGTAGGAGGGGGCGAGGCGCACACTGAACACGGCTTCCTCGCGTGGCCCACCCGGGAAATCGAGATAGTCGCTAAGTTCGATTTTGGGTGCCACCATCACGGCAAAGCCGCCGGAGAATCTCTGGACGCATTCAAGCTCAAGTTCGGAGAAATAGCGTGCAAACAGATGCGGCGTTGAAGCGACGTAGCCCCCTGCCAGGGATGCCTGGAAAAGTCCAGGCGGCAGGTCCGCAAACAGTTCGGCGGTAAAACGGTTCTTCAGGCGCAGATCGTAGGTGTTCAGCCCCGCGATAAAGTCGTCGTAGCCAGGCTCGAATACGTTTCGCGCTTTCCATTCAGCCAGCAACGACCACGCACCGGTGTTGAAACCCAGCTGTACTTCGCCGCGCAGGCTGTCGGAGTTGCTGTCGCTGAAGGTGGTAAAGTGGTCTGACAACACACCCACTTCGAGCTTGGCTTCGAAGAGGCCCGAAAGCACGCGCAGGGTCGTGCGAAATTCCGGTGACATTGTGGCATCCCAAGCCTTGGCCCGGTTGCCGCGAAAGGCGATCTCCGACCAGCCCATGCGAAGGCGCGCGGAGGTTTCAAGAATCGTGGCGTCTTTCACTGCCGGGCTGACCGTCAGCGTTTCTTCTGCCTGAACACATGTTGCAGAAACGAACCCCGCAGCGGCCAGCGCCACAGGCCACCACGGCCACCCCATCCAAGCCCCCCAGCTCAGCCGCCTCAAGTCCGGCGGTCCGGGGTTTACTAGCATTCGCCCGGGAGTTGTGAGGTATCCGGTGGGACACAGTTATGGGGAAAAAACCAGATCTTTTCAACTTATTGGCGAATGCGGGTGAAGGCGGGGTGTGGACCTGCATGCCTTGTCCATGTAGGGTTAACAGAACCCGTGAGAACTGAACCAAGGTGTGTGGTGAACAGAGCTGTTGGATGCAGTGTGATTGCTATAGCGATGTGCCTGCAAGGTTGTTCCAGCACCGGACAACGATCCGTTCAGGCCGAGGAAGGTTTTTCCGATGCGGTTACGGATTGTGAGCGCGTGCTCTACGGATTTCAGGCGCCGGAAGCTGGCATTGCGCTCGACTGCGCGCACCGGCTGGACATCTGGCAATAAAGCGTCTGGAAAGGAAAAACAGTTATGAGCGATTTGGTGTTGGTGACGGGTGGTTCGGGCTTTATTGGTGCACACACCATCGTGCAGTTGCTGAAGTCCGGGGCGCGGGTGCGTGCCACGTTGCGCACGCCGTCGCGAGAAGCAGAAGTTCGCGCCATCGTCGCTGCGGGCGGTGCCAATGCTGGAGAAAGTCTGACCTTTGCCCAGGCCGATCTGATGTCCGACGCGGGCTGGAACGAGGCCGCGAAGGGTTGCACGTATCTGCTGCACGTGGCGTCGCCCTTTCCGCCTGCGGTGCCCAAGCACGAGGACGAGCTTATCATTCCCGCGCGCGAGGGCACGTTGCGGGCCTTGCGGGCGGCGAAGGCTGCTGGGGTGAAGCGTGCAGTGGTGACCTCTTCCTTTGCGGCGGTTGGCTATGGTCAAGCAAGGCGCAAGGCGAACGAGCCGTTCAACGAGGAGAATTGGACCGATCCCAACTCACCCGATGTGCGCCCCTATGTGAAGTCGAAGACGCTTGCCGAGCTGGCGGCGTGGGATTTCGCCAAGCGCGAAGGCCTGGAGCTGGCGGTGGTCAATCCGGTGGCCGTGCTCGGGCCGCTGTTGGGCAAGGACTATTCGACCTCGATCGAACTGGTGAAGAAGCTGATGGATGGCGCGTTCCCGGGCACGCCGCGCATCTCGTTTTCGATTGTCGATGTGCGCGATGTCGCCGACTTGCACATCCGCGCGATGACGCATCCGGCGGCCGCGGGACAACGCTTCATCGCTTCGAATGAAGGCTCGATGTGGATGGAAGATGTGGCCAAGGTCTTGCGCGCAAAGATGGGCGTCGCGGCTGCCCGCGTCCCTACGCGCCGCTTGCCCGATTGGCTGGTGCGCATCGTTGGCCGCTTCGATCCGCTGGTGCGTCAGATCCTGCCCGAACTTGGCCGTCAACGC
>VFKO01000389.1 GCA_009885515.1 Rhodobiaceae bacterium
AAGCGCCGCGAAGGTTATGAGAGCAAATTCGCCCATGATCAGGACCTGAAGTTCAAAGCCACCGCCCGGCGCAACAAACTGCTGGGGCTGTGGGCCGCAGACAAAATGGGGATTACGGGCGACGCCGCCTCCGAATACGCAAAAGAAGTCGTGAAAGCGGACTTCGAAGAAGCAGGCGACGACGACGTCTTCCGCAAAATCCGCAAAGACTTCGACGCCAAAAGCGTGACCATCTCCGACCACCAAATCCGCCGCGAAATGGAAGAGCTTCTGGCAACCGCGGTGGAACAGGTCCAGTCGGGGACTTGAAAGCAGCTAGCCCTTCGCCCGCTTGCGGGAGAAGGTGGCACGCCGCACTTGCGGCGTGACGGATGAGGGCTTTCTCCACCGCGCAGGACCCCTCACCCTTTTTTGCGAAGTGCAAAAAAGGGTGAGGGGTCGCGGCGCGCGAGTACTGATAGTATCCCACGGGTCAACGGGAGCTTGTGGGGTCATGATGCGATCAATTTTCATCATCGGGCTTGTTTGCGTTTGGGCGGCCGCTTCACAGGCCGGTGAGGCGGGCTGGACCCACTACGGCGGCGATCAAGGCGGCACGCGCTACAGCCCCGCCGCGCAGATCACACCCCGGAACATCGACAATCTGATTCCGGTCTGGACCTACTCCACCGGCGATTTGGCAAAGCGTGACGCCAAGACAATGCGTCGCTCCAAACTGCAAGCCACACCGATCTTGGTGGGCGGCAAGTTACTCACCTGCTCCTCGTTCAATGAAGTGATCGCACTCGACCCGGCAACGGGCAAGGAGCTGTGGCGCCACGATCCCAAAATCCCGACAGAAAAGGTTGGGCCTGCAAACGGTTTCAACTGCAGGGGAGTGGCGGCGTGGAAATATACGGGCGACCAGCTTTCCGCGATTGTTTGTCCCTCGCGCGTACTCGCCGCAACGAATAACGGGCGTATCATGGCGCTCGATCTTTACACCGGTAAGCCTTGTGCCGATTTCGGAACAACCGGCCAGGTCAGAGTCGAGGTAGGAATTGAACTCGAATGGCCCGGCGAATTCCAAATCACCTCGGCACCGGTTGTCATCGGTGATGTGGTCATTGTCGGCTCTGCAATCGGCGACAATGCGCGCGTAGCGGCGCCGCATGGCACCGTGCGCGCCTTTGATGTGCGCACCGGCGCGCCCAAATGGTCCTGGGATCCGGTGCCGCGCGACCCCAAGGACCCGGCGACCGCAACTTGGGGCGACGGTTGGAAAGATGTCGGTCATGCGAATGTGTGGGCGCCGATGTCGATTGACGAGAAGCGCGGGTTTGTTTTCCTGCCGACGTCGTCGCCGAGCCCCGATTTCTTCGGCGGCTTGCGTCCTGGCGACAACAGGCACGCGAACTCCGTCGTCGCTTTGAAGGCTGAAACCGGCGAACTCGTCTGGGCATTTCAAACCGTCCACCACGATGTGTGGGACTACGACAATCCGGCCCAACCGACGCTGGCCACCATCGACGTTGAAGGCAAGCTGCGCGACGTCGTTATCCAGCCGACCAAGCAGGGCCTCGTCTTCGTGCTCGACCGCGACACGGGCGTGCCAGTGTTTCCAGTTGAAGAGCGCCCCGTCCCGCAAGGCGGCGTGTCAGGCGAAGCGTTGTCGCCGACGCAACCGTTTCCCACACACATTCTACCGCTCGCACCGCAGAAAATTTCGGCAGACGACGCCTTCGGGGTGACACCTTGGGATCGCAGCGCTTGCAGCGACGCGCTCGCGAGTGCACGCAGCGAAGGTCTCTACACCCCGCCGTCCGAGCAAGGCACTTTGATGTTTCCGTTCACAGGCGGTGGTGTCAATTGGGGCGGCATTACGATCGACCCGGTGAACCAGATTCTGTACGCCAACACCTCGCGTGCCGTGCATCGCGTCACGCTGTTTCCCGCGGCGAAGTTCAATGAACTCGACGAGAAATTTCCCGACAAGGAAGTGTCACCGCAGCGCGGCGCGCCCTATGGAATGATCCGCGAGGTCGTGTTTTCACCTTTGGGGTTGCCCTGCAATCCGCCACCCTGGGGCGTGTTGGCGGCGGTTGATCTGAAGAGCGGCAAAGTGCTGTGGGAACAAGCACTGGGCACCACCGAAGATCTGGCCCCGCTCGGCATCGCCTTCAAATGGGGCACGCCGGGGTTCAGCGGTTCGCTCGTAACCGCAGGCGGGCTGGTCTTCATCGGCGCGACATTGGACAAGTATCTGCGCGCCTTCGACGCCAAGTCCGGCGAAGAGCTTTGGCAAGGGCGACTGCCGACTGCAGGCATGGCAACGCCGATGACCTACGAATGGCAAGGGCGCCAGTTCGTCGTGATCGCGGCGGGTGGACGCGCCGACTCGGGACTCGCGCCCGGCGACAGCTTCGTCGCATTCGCTTTGCCGAAGGCGGGCGACTCTGGCCCATCACTCTGGTCCAGAACCATCGACCGCCCCGGC
>VFKO01000042.1 GCA_009885515.1 Rhodobiaceae bacterium
CTGCGTCCCGTCCTGCGTCATCGTCGTGCTCCACCATGAGAATCAGTGGATGACGACAGATTCAGCACTTCAACCGTTTGTCACGAACTTCTTCACCCGATTGCCCTGCCGTCCGCACCGTTAAGCGTTGACGCTAAAGCTTCCCGCGCCTATCCACTGGCGCCTCTGCACATGATCGAGCACAAGCGATGACCAAGTCTGCACCCGACAGAAAAAACCGTGTCGCCTTGAGCCTGCGCATCCCCGAACCAAGACAACGCCCCGGCGACTTGCCGGATTTCTCAGGCGTCGATGTCTCTAAACCCGGCGCGGTGCCGCGCCCCGGCATCAATGCCGTCGCCAAGGACATTGGCGACATGGCCTACAAACTCATTCGCGTACTGGACAATGACGGCAAGGCCTCGGGCCCCTGGGACC
The DNA here is from genome assembly GCA_009885515.1 of Rhodobiaceae bacterium. Lineage (GTDB taxonomy): Bacteria > Pseudomonadota > Alphaproteobacteria > Micropepsales > Micropepsaceae > SZUA-430. Next base: position 418 of record VFKO01000042.1, read on the forward strand.
CGAAACTCGACCTCGAATCATTGCAGCGCGGCCTGCGCCACATGATGGTCACGCGCAGCTACGACAACCGCATGTACCTCGCTCAACGCCAGGGCAAGACCTCGTTCTATATGAAGTGCACCGGCGAAGAAGCCGTTGCGATCGCCCAGGCCGCAGCCCTCGAACGCGAAGACATGTGCTTCCCGTCGTACCGCCAGCAGGGTCTGCTGATCGCCCGCGGCTATCCGCTCGTCGACATGATGTGTCAGGTCTATTCGAACGAGCGCGACCCGCTCAAAGGCCGCCAGCTGCCGATCATGTACTCAAGCCGCGAATTTGGCTTCTTCTCGATCTCGGGCAATCTCGGCACACAGTTTAGCCAGGCCGTCGGCTGGGCCATGGCCTCGGCCTATAAGGGCGACGACCGCATCGCCGCGACATGGATCGGCGACGGCTCCACCGCCGAAGGCGACTTCCACCACGCGCTCACCTTCGCCGCCGTCTACCGTGCGCCGGTGATCTTGAACGTTGTCAACAATCAGTGGGCCATCTCGAGCTTTCAAGGTATGGCCGGCGGCGACGATGCAACGTTTGCCGCACGCGGCGTCGGCTACGGCATGCCGGGCCTGCGCGTCGACGGCAACGATTTCCTGGCGGTTTACGCTGTAACCAAATGGGCCGCCGATCGAGCCCGTTCGAATCTGGGTCCCACTTTGATCGAGCACTACACCTATCGCGCCGAAGGTCACTCGACGAGCGACGACCCCAACCTCTATCGCCCCGCCAATGAAGCGAAAGCCTGGCCGCTCGGCGACCCGATCGAACGCTTGAAGCAGCACCTTATAGCCCTCGACAAATGGTCCGAGGACAAACACACGAGTCTGGAAAAGGAAATTCTCGAAGAAGTCCGCGCCGCTCAAAAAGAAGCCGAAAGCCACGGCACGCTCGGCGGCGACAAAATGCCGAGCGTCAAGACGATGTTCGAAGACGTCTACAAGGAAATGCCCTGGCACATTCGCCGTCAGCGCCAGGAAATGGGAGTCTAAGCGCGATGGCAAAGATGAACATGATCCAGGCGCTCAACTCCGCCATGGACGTCATGCTGACGCGCGATCCCAACGTGCTGATCTACGGCGAAGACGTCGGCTTTTTCGGCGGTGTCTTTCGCGCCACCGAGGGCCTGCAAAAGAAACACGGGCTTCATCGCTGCTTCGACACGCCGATCGGCGAAAGCGGCATCGTCGCCACCGCCATCGGCATGGGCGCCTATGGCCTGCGCCCCGTCATCGAAATCCAGTTCGCCGATTACATCTATCCAGCCTACGACCAGCTCGTCTCCGAAGCAGCCCGCCTGCGCTATCGCTCGGCCGGCGACTTCTTCGCGCCGCTGACCTTGCGCACGCCCTACGGCGGCGGCATCCGCGGCGGCCAAACGCACAGTCAAAGCCCGGAAGCGCTGTTCACGCACGTCGCAGGCCTCAAGACCGTCATCCCATCGAATCCATACGACGCGAAGGGCTTGCTGATCTCGGCCATCGAAGACGACGATCCGGTGATGTTCTTCGAACCCAAGCGCATCTACAACGGCCCCTTCAGCGGTCATCACGACCAGCCGGTGACGCCTTGGGAAAAATTCGCCGACAATGATGTGCCCGAAGGGCATTACACAGTCCCACTCGGCAAGGCAGCAATCAAACGCCCAGGCAACAACGTCACGATCCTCGCCTACGGCACCATGGTCCACGTCGCGCTCGCAGCGGTCGCCGAAACCGACATCGACGCCGAAGTCATCGACCTGCGCACCTTGATGCCGCTCGACATCGACACCATCACACAGTCGATCGAAAAGACCGGCCGCTGCGTTATCGTCCACGAAGCCACCCGCACCAGCGGTTACGGCGCCGAACTCTCGGCCCTAGTGCAAGAAAACTGCTTCTATCACCTCGAAGCGCCGATCTTGCGAGTCGCCGGTTGGGACACACCCTATCCTCACGCCTTCGAATGGCAGTATTTTCCCGGACCGAAACGGATCATCGACGCCATGCGCCGCACAATGGAGAGCTGAATGGGCCGCTTTGTCTTCAAACTTCCCGATGTCGGCGAAGGCACGGCTGAGGCCGAGATCGTCGCCTGGCACGTGCGCGTCGGCGATAGCATTCACGAGGACCAACACCTCGTCGACGTCATGACCGACAAGGCCACCGTTGAAATGACCTCTCCGGTTGCGGGAAAGATCGTATCGCTTCACGGCGAGCCTGGTTCAATGGCCCCCGTCGGTGCCCCACTGGTGGAGCTGGAAGTCGAAGGCGCCGGCAATCAGATTGCGGTAAAAACAAACGGCGCCGTCGTAAAGGCCCCACCCCCGCCGCCAAAACTCGAAGCAGTCAAACCGCCCACCACGCCAAAGCCCACAACCGAGCCGGTACAAACGGTCCCCGAGACACTGCGCACCTTCGGCGGCAAGCCGCTTGCCGCACCGGCCGTGCGCCAACGCGCCCACGAACTGGGCATCGAACTTCAATTCGTACAAGGCTCAGGCTCGGCCGGCCGCATCACCCATACCGACCTCGACAATTATGTCGCCCGTGGCGGCCCCGCAGCGCCAACATCATCAGCGCTCGCCCGGCGCGAAGGCGAGGAGCAGATCAAGCTCATCGGCCTGCGCCGCAAGATCGCCGAAAAGATGCAGGAATCCAAACGCCGCATCCCCCATTTCGCCTATGTTGAAGAAATCGACATGACTGAACTCGAAGCCTTGCGCGTGCAAATGAACAGAGCGCGCCAACCCGATCAGCCCAAGCTGACTCTGCTGCCCTTCATGATGCGCGCGCTCGTCCGCATCCTGCCGGAGTTCCCGCAAGTCAACGCCCGCTTCGATGATGAAGCAGGAATCGTCACGCGCTTTGCACCCGTCCACATCGGCATCGCCACCCAAACGCAGCACGGCCTGATCGTCCCCGTCGTCAAACACGCCGAAGCGCTCGATCTCTGGCAATCTGCCAACGAAATCGCGCGCCTCGCCGCCCTCACCCGCGACGGCAAGGCAACACGCGACGAACTCACCGGCTCGACCATCACCATTACCAGCCTGGGCCCCATCGGCGGCGTCGTCACAACGCCGGTCATCAATCATCCCGAAGTCGCCATCATCGGCCCCAACGCCATCATCGATCGCCCCGTCGTGCGCGACGGCATGATCACGGTGCGCAAGATGATGAACCTGTCCTC
>VFKO01000421.1 GCA_009885515.1 Rhodobiaceae bacterium
GTGCGCTCTGGCCGTCTCAAACTCAAGCGGCTGGAGCCGGTGGAGTGATCGGTGGCAAGGAAATCTGCGCTGAACCAATTTTTCCTTTGTGAAAAGCTTCGAACTTCTTGCCGTGATGGAAGATCGGACAATAGATCACCCGGAGATCGGACACCAGAAACAGAATTAGTCCGATTGAACAGATTGTCGCAATGGCTCCTTCGATGGTGGCCGGAATGCCGAAAAGATCATAGCGGTACAATGCATGCCATGCCGCAAAAACTGCGGTGGCAAGGAGCCCCATTTCAAGAGGTAAGCCAATACTGAATAATCGCGCCAGAACACTGTCATGAAGATGCCGGCAGCTAAGCAAATCGCAAGAGCCGAAATTGCCCAATAGTTAGAAGCTGAAGGTGTGTAGCCGGAATAGGCCGCGATGATTTCCTGAAATATCGTTGGAAAGTTTAGGAGGATCCAGCGGTTGAGTCTAAGGGGAGGTCTTGGCGTTTGGGGCCCGGCAGGGCGCAAGGATGACTGCGGGGCGCGGGTTGAGCTAAGCCAAATCGAGGATGCCGTTGCGCAGGTCGCGCTGTTTTCGGGCGTCGAGCGGGAAGTCCCACATGAGCGTGATCGCCGCCAACTTCACGACGATGGGCAGCGCTGAATAGAGCATTGTCAGCATGAAGAGCGACGCGGGCGAGTTTAGAGAGGCTCCCGAGGGCGCAAGCGCGGTTGCATCGAAGCCCCAAAGTGCCAGTACGGGAAGCGCAAGAGCGGAAAGCGCCAGTGAAAGCTTGGTTGCCAAGGCCCAAAGTGCGAAGAACAGGCCCGTACGTTGCTCGCCCGTGGCGGCGGTATCAGCATCTACAACGTCGGCCTGGATCGCCGCCGGCAGAACTAGATCAGCACCCAGCCCTATGCCTGATACGATCGAGATAATGAGGAATGGGATGACGTCGCCATGTGCGACGACGAAGGGCGTGAAGGCGAATGCCGCGGAGGCAAGCATCATCGCGAATACCCAGGTACGGTGCTTGCCGATGCGTCTGGATAGCGCTGTCCAGAACGGAATGGCGAGCAATCCCGAGAGGAAATAGGCGAGCAACAGCGGCCCGTAAATGTTCGCATCTCCGATCACGTGGCTCACAAACAGGACAAAGAGGGTTGCCGGTAGTCCGTTTGCGAATGCGTTCAGGATGTAAGCCAAGATCAGCCGTCGGAATGGAGCGCTTGCCGAAATCGCCGCAAGCGCCTTTTGCCACGGCACGTGCTGGCGAGACACCGGACGCACTTCGGGGACCACGCTCAGGCACCAGGCCATGGTTGGGACGAGGAGGACAACGATAAGCCCTGCCAACACCATCATATGAGTGCGCGGGTCGGCATAGCCCAAGGCCGTCAGCACCGTTGGTGTGGACACTGCGATCAGCGTGCCGAAGAGCCCGATGCCTTCCCGAATGCCCGCAATTGTCGTGCGCTCGTGGTAATCGCCTGAAAGTTCCGCACCCCAAGCATTGTAGGGCAGCACGATCATCGTCCACGACAGGCTGAGCACGAACATCGCGACGGCGAAGTAGGCAAGCGACGGCGTGTCCGGAGGGGCAAACAGAGCAACTGCGGCGATGATTGCAACAGGTGTTCCGGCGAGGATCCAGGGTTTGCGCCGGCCGAGGCTGCTGGTTGTCAGGTCGCTGTAACGGCCGATCAGCGGGTCGATCACCGCGTCGAACACGCGGGACAGGACGATGATGTAACCGACCCAGGCCAACGGCAAGCCAAGGGTCTGCGTATAAAATGCGGGTATGAAAACGTAGGGTGGCAGCAACAGGATTGCCAGGGCGATCGCCGGCGCACCGTAGGCGGCAAGGATGGAGCGCTTCATTGCGCGGTCACGATGGCGCCATCATGAGCCGGTCAGGCGTAGCAGCGCCCGGCGCAGTCGCGGTTCTGATGTTTCGGGGGAAAACCAGATCGCAAAGAAAGGGTCAGCAAATGTATTGTCTTGGCTGGTTGCGGTCAGCCGTCCATTGTGAAAGAAGCGAAGCGGCTGGCCAGGCGTATGCAAGGCTGTGATGCGGTCGCCTGCTTTCACGGCCGGAAATGCGCGCTGGAGCATCATCGCATGGCGCTGCTGCGTTTTTTTCGAGAGTCCGGGGGAAAGAGCTTTCATTTCTTTCAGTGTTCGCTCGGCAAGTTCTTCGGCGGAAAACGACATGTGATAGACGAGCGTCAGTGCGAAGCGCTCTTTCATCGACCACTCGCGCGCGTCGGTCCATAGACCGGCTTCGTAGGCAGTTAGGAACAGCCAGGTCAGTGAACCTTCGCCATGGGGCTTTGAGGCTTTTATTTCGCCCGCAATTTCGGCGGGACGGGGCATGGCCAAGGCCATGGTGCTTGTCAGCGCAAACAAGAGTGCCGCGAATATCTTACGCATGGACGAGTTCCACCTGATAAACGTCTGTGCGTCCGACCGCGAACGCTGCGGCACACATGCCTAGATAGAACTGCCAGTTGCGCAGGAATGCATCGTTGTGACCGAGGGCGCGGACCTGCTGCTCGGCAGTGCGCTGACGCTTCGACCATTTTCGTAATGTCTTGGCGTAATGCTGTCCAAAGGCGAAACGATCCAGCACCTTCAAACCGGCTCGCGAAGCCTCTTCCTGGAAGCGGGCTATCGACGGCAGCATGCCGCCAGGGAATACGTATTGGCGAATGAAGTCGCTGCGCGTTCGATAACCGGGGAAGACGTCGTCGCGCACGGTTATGGTTTGGATCAGCGCGCGTCCGCCGCGCTTGAGCCTCGCTCCGACGGTCTGGAAGTAGTTTGGCCAGTAGTTTTCGCCAACGGCCTCAAACATTTCGATTGAGACTATGGTGTCAAATGTACCTTTGGTTTCGCGATAGTCTTGCAGCCGCATGTCGGCCTTTCCGGCGAGGCGCTGTGTTGCAAAGATGTGTTGGGCGCTTGAAACGGTAAGGCCTGTAACATCATGACCCCGTAATGCGGCTTGTTCCGCGAAGCCACCCCAACCACAGCCGATCTCAAGGACATTGCTGCGCGCGGGAGCTATTCTATCCAGCAAGCGCGAATATTTGGCGCGCTGAGCATCGGCAAGTCCGGCTTGCGGATTTTTGAAGAGCGCGGAGGAGTATGTCATGGTTTCATCGAGCCACAATGCATAGAATTCATTGCCGACGTCGTAGTGTGATTCGATGTTGCGTTTGCTGCCCGACTTGTTGTTCCGACGCACGAGCGTATTGAAAAGAACAAATTTCAGGCGGCTGAAATATGTCCCATGAGCGAAGCCCTCGAAGTGATCAAGGTTTAGCAGGAATAATGAAATCAGCGCTTCGACGTCGTCGGTTTGCCACGCGCCGGCGATGTAGTCCTCGCCCAAACCTATATCGCCGCGCGCGACCAACCGGCTTAGAACATCCCAGTCCCGGATTTCGAAGCGGGCGATTGGTCCAGAGTGAGGTCCCTTGACGGTGATTTCCGTTCCGTCGGGTTCGACAAAAGTCAAAGTGCCGAATTCGAGGCGCGACATTGCCTGTCGCCATTGCTCCTGAATGAAAGTCTTTGGGATCATACTCATTGCAAACCTCGGGACTGGTCCTTGTTTCCGCGCAGTCGCCGGGTGCGCTGGCCGGATGGTGATTGCGGCTGCTGAGTCAACATAGGTTGAATCGTCTCAACCAAGTGGCAGACAACTTTGATATTTCTGTTCCTACAACAGCACCATGGGGTATAGACACTGTTCAACGCCTTTCCCTCTCATTGGAAACGTTGGGAGCGAGGCTTTGGATCACCTGAGCGACGTTGATCGGGAAGGCATGCCTTGCCCGCGTTTGCTGCTGAATAAAGTGTTGGTACTGATCCACTGATCGATTTTGTGCGTAAAGCGCCTTATGAACATTGCAATACTGAGCTATGCCGCGACCCTCTTGGTGATCATCGTCATAGACTACATTTGGCTTGGTTTGGTGGCGAAACCGATTTATGCGGCTGAAATGGGTGACAGTTTGAGAAAGGATCCCAATTTCGTCGCCGCCGGTGCGTTTTACTTGCTCTATGCAGCCGGGCTCACCTTATTTGCGGTTTTGCCGGGCGTGACGGCCGACTCAGCGTTGAAGGCGTTCGGCCTGGGTGCCGCCCTCGGGCTTGTTGCCTATGGCACTTATGATCTTACAAATCTGTCTGTCATGAATGGTTATAGTTGGCGAATCGCGTTGATAGATATTGCGTGGGGACTTGTGTCGTCTGCGGTGGCGTCGGGTGTGGTCGTCGTGTTGGTGCGCACGGCTTTCAAGTGATTTCTGCTGCGATGCAGGCTCAAACTGAAGCGGCTCGAGCCAGCGGACTGATCGGTGACAAGGCAATCTAAAACTGACCTAATTTTCCTTGATGCTAATCTTCGAATTTCTTGCCGTGATGGCAGATGAGACGATAGATCGACCGGAGGTCGGACACCAGAAAGAGAATCGTGCCGATTGTGAAGATGGACGAAAAAGCTCCCTCGATAGTTGGCGCGATTCCAATTAGGTCATCGCGGTACTATGTATGCCATGCCGCAAAAACTGCGGTCATGAGGATTCCCAATGTGGCGAGGTAAGCTAGCACCGACTAATCGCGCCAGAACACTGCCATGATGACACCGGCAGCCAAAAGAGTTGCAACAATCGCAACCGCGCAATAACTGGAAGCTTAAAGCGCGTAGCGGGAATGGGCTGCGACGAGTTCCTGAAGCATCGTCTGGGTGCCCTGCTTGCTACGCGAGCATATATGGGTGGCATTCGCGAATCGAGCGCTGCTGGCCAAGCGTATTGGTTGAAAGGTGGGGGGCTTCTGTTGCCCGGCGCCCCCCGAGCCGCGCTTACCTATTAGGCAGCGAGGGCCATTTCATTGTCGTTGGCACCTGTACAGACAGCCCGATAACGGTGAGCCTTGCCGAGCAAAAGCAACGTCTTTACGCGTTCGTCGATGCTATTTCACCCCCAAGGTCTGGGCAGGTTGTCCTGCCCAGATGGTGGAGGCGCCGGGTACCGCCCCCGGGTCCGATCCGTTTATTACACGCGCGTTTATCGCCATAGCCAGCGAACTGGCAGAACCACTATAGGCGCTCAGGGTTAAAAGTTGAAGGCAATTGGGGATGGCGGAAACCTGCCGTTTGGCGATGGTTGGAGAAATAGTAAGGTCGTGGCTGAGTTGAGGACCTGAGAAATGCGCCAGTATCATGACTTGATGGATCGCGTGCTGCGGCACGGCGTGAAGAAGGCTGATCGCACGGGGACGGGGACGCTTTCGGTGTTCGGGCATCAGATGCGGTTCGACCTCGGCGATGGGTTTCCGATGCTGACGACCAAGAAGCTGCATCTGAAGTCGATCGTGCACGAGCTGCTGTGGTTTTTGAAGGGCGACACCAATGTGCGTTATCTGCAAGACAACGGCGTGCGTATTTGGGATGAGTGGGCGGATGCGAACGGCGATCTGGGGCCGGTCTATGGGGCGCAGTGGCGCTCGTGGCCTTCGCGCGATGGCGGGACGATTGATCAGATCGCCAAGCTGATCGAGCAGATCAAGTGCAATCCGGATTCGCGGCGTTTGATCGTGACGGCGTGGAACCCGGCCGATGTAGATCGGATGGCGTTGCCACCATGTCATTGTCTGTTTCAGTTTTATGTCGCGGATGGGCGGATTTCGTGTCAGCTTTATCAGCGCTCGGCGGATATTTTTTTGGGCGTGCCGTTCAACATCGGGTCTTATGCGTTGCTGTTGATGATGGTGGCGCAGGTGACCGGGCTGAAGGCGGGCGAGTTTGTGCATTCGTTCGGCGATGCGCATCTTTATCTCAATCACATCGAGCAGGCCGAGTTGCAATTGACGCGGGCGCCGTTTGCCTTGCCGCGCATGGCAATTAATCCCGAGGTCAAGGATATTTTCGGTTTCGCCTATGAGGATTTCCGGCTGGAGAATTATCAGGCACATCCCCATATCGCGGCGCCGGTGGCGGTTTGAGCGGCGGCTGGGCGATCAGGCGGGCCGTGGTTGGGGATGCAGCGCTCATCCATGCGTTGGTGTGCGAGCTGGCAGAGTATGAAAAGCTGAAGCATGAGGTTGACGCTTCGGCTGAGACTTTGGCGCGAGCGCTGTTTTGCGAGGCGCCGCGCGTTTATTGCGATGTTGCGGAATGGGATGGAGAGCCTGCGGGCTTTGCGCTGTGGTTCTATAATTTCTCAACCTTTCGGGGGCAGCACGGCATTTATCTGGAAGATTTGTTTGTGCGGCCTGCGTTTCGCGGCAAGGGGCTGGGCAAGGCTTTGCTTGCACATCTGGCAAAAATTGCGGTGGTGGAAGATTGTGCGCGGTTTGAATGGTCGGTGCTGGACTGGAACGCGCCATCGATTGCTTTTTACAGATCGTTGGGTGCTGTCGCGATGGATGAGTGGACGGGGTTTCGCGTGACGGGTGGTGCGCTTGCCCGTCTGGCTGAGGCGTAAGGCATGGCGATTGTCGCACTGATCGTGGCAATGGATGACGCGGGTGTGATCGGGCGCGATGGCGCATTGCCGTGGCGCATCCGCGAAGACATGGCATGGTTCAAGGAAACGACGATGGGCAAACCCTGCATCATGGGGCGCAAGACCTGGGAAAGCCTGCCCAAGCGTCCGTTGCCGGGACGCGTCAATATCGTGGTGACGCGAACGCCCGGCTTCTTGGCCGAAGGTGCCATCGTGGTGCATTCGATGCCGGCGGCGCTTGTGGTTGCGGATGGCGCCGAGATCATGGTCATCGGTGGGGCGGAGATTTACCGGGCGGCGTTGCCTTTTGCCGGCCGGATTTATCTGACGCGGGTGCATGGGCGGTTTGACGGCGATGTGCATTTTCCGGCGTATGATCCGGCGGCGTGGGAGGAGACGGCGTTGGGTGTTTATCCGTCGTCTCCCGAACGGCCGATCGGGTACAGTTTCATCATTCTCAATCGAAAGGTTCCGCCAGATGAGCGTTCTTGAAATTGCATCGGGTTTGAAGTTTCCCGAGGGTCCGATTGCTATGCCGGATGGCTCTATTATTTTGGTCGAAATCGCGCGCGGAACGCTGACGCGGGTCTGGGGCAACGGCAAGAGCGATGTGATCGCAGAGCTTGGCGGTGGACCGAATGGCGCGGCGCTGGGGCCGGATGGCGCGGTCTATGTCTGCAACAATGGCGGGTTCGAGGTGACTGAACGGGGTGGACTTTTGTTTCCCGGAGACCGGTCGCACAATTATTCAGGCGGGCGCATTGAACGGGTGGATTTGAATACCGGCAAGGCCGACCGTCTTTACGATGCTTGCGATGGCCTGAAGTTCAATGGTCCCAATGATTTGGTTTTCGACAAGCACGGAGGGTTTTATTTCACCGATCTGGGCAAAGGCTATGGCCGGTTGCATGATCGCGGCGCGGTCTATTACGCGACGCCTGACGGCAGGTCAGTGAAGGAGATTGTGTTTCCGATTGATCAGCCTAACGGATGTGGGCTGTCTCCCGACGAAAAGGCGCTTTATGTGGCGACGTGCCAGACGGGGCGGTTGATGAAGTTCGACATTGTGTCCCCTGGTGTTCTCGCGCCCGGGCGCGGGGCATGTGTTTGTGGATTGCCGGGAATGCAAATGTTCGATTCATTGGCGGTTGAAGCCGATGGGCGGGTTTGTGTGGCGACAATCAAGGCGGGTGGCGGCAGTATCTCTGCCATTCAAAGCGATGGCACCTATGAGCAAACGCCGTTCGCCGATCCGCTGGTGACCAACATCTGTTTCGGCGGGAAGGATATGAAGACGGCCTATGTGACTTTGTCGGCGACAGGTAAGCTGGTGGCGACGGCGTGGAAGCGGCCCGGCTTGAAATTGAATTTTTCCGGATGGTGAACGCCGTGCTGCATACAGGGGGCTGTTTGTGCGGCGCTATTCGTTTTGAAGCCGAGGGTGTGCCCAAGTGGACGTCATACTGTCACTGTAATTCGTGCCGCAAGCATACTGGGGCACCCGCATCCGCCTTTGCGGGCTTCGAGCGGGTGCAGGTGCGGTTTACGAGTGGACAGCTTGCGACCTATGCGTCGTCGCCCGGGGTCAATCGCGGCTTTTGCGGAACTTGCGGGTCGACGTTGACCTATGAAGGCGAGCGCTGGGCCAGCGAGATTCATTTTCATGTGGGCGCATTTGACCGGCCGCAGGATTTTTCGCCGCTGGGGCATGCCTTTGCCGAAGAACGACTGCCATGGTTCCACCTGACGGAAACTTAATGCATTGCAGCACGCGCGACGCGTGTGTGCGCTTGCTTACACGCGAGGCAACGACTAAATCCCCACCGTCCATGATGGACTTTTCGAATGTTGAAAAAGGGAATTTAGAGATGAGACGCATTTTGGCAGGACTGGTTGCTGCTGCTCTTGGCGTGTCGATGGCGATGGCCGCCGATGATCCGATGGCCAGCCGCTATGGCAACACTGTTGTGGCGAAGGGTGCCGACGGTAAGGAGCTTGGCCGCACGTATTATGACGCCGATGGCAGCTACAAGCGCACGACGCCGGCTGGCGAAACTAAAGGAAAGTGGAAGATGGATGGCGGCAAGATTTGCCTCACACAGACCGAGCCTGCACCGCCAGCCAATCAGGGGACGGTTTGCCTGCCGTTCCCAGGCGCCAAGGCTGTTGGCGATTCTTGGGACGTGACATTGCCGGATGGATCCAAGGCAACGGCGACATTGCAGCAAGGCCGTCCGTGAACTGACGGTTTGCGTTGACTATCGGGGGCTGGCCTTTGGGTCGGCCTCTTTTTTTATTCCATGATGATGCGCGGGCCGGGGCGGGTGGTTCCGGCTTTAAGTTTTTCCGCGACGCGATCGGCCAGCGCCATAAACGCCAGCGCTTGGGGACTGGATGGGTCGCGGGCTGTGATGGGCGTGCCGCCATCGGATGTTTCGCGAATGGATATGTGGAGCGGAATCTCTCCCAAGAAATCGCAACCGAGTTTGGCTGCCGTCTCCCTGGCGCCACCGTGGCCGAAGATGTGAGACTCGTGACCGCAGTTCGGACAGAAATAAGTGCTCATGTTTTCGATGATGCCAAGCACCGGCACATGCGTGCGCTGAAACATTGCCAGCCCCTTGCGCGCGTCGATGAGTGCGATGTCCTGTGGGGTTGAGACAATGATGGCGCCGGCCAGCGGTACGCGTTGAGCGAGGGTGAGCTGGGCGTCGCCGGTACCGGGCGGCATGTCGACAACGAGGATATCAAGGGGTGCCCATTCTACGTCATAGATCAACTGCGTTAGCGCTGTCATGACCATCGGACCGCGCCAGATCATCGGCTGGTCTTCGGAAATGAGCGAGCCAATGGAAATGGCTTTGATCCCCCAGGCCTGCATGGGCTGGAGTATTTTCCCATCCCTGGACGTGGGTTTGCCGCTCAACCCCAGCATGCGCGGGATCGAGGGACCATAAATGTCGGCGTCGAGCAGGCCCGTCGCATGACCCAGACGCTGAAGTGCCACAGCTAGATTGACCGCGACGGTCGATTTGCCGACGCCGCCTTTGCCGCTGGCGACAGCGATGACCGATTTTACACCTAAAGGTCCTTGACGGTCCTGGCGTGTGGCCGCCTTTGGTGGCGACGCAGGGCCCCGGTGCGCGGTGAGGACTGCAGCTACGGAACGGGCGCCGGGTAAGGCCAAAACGGCCTTTTCGCAAGCATGACGCAGGGGTTCTTTGGCGGGACCTTCATTGCTGGCCACTTCAAGGGCAAAGCTGACGTGTCCGTCCTTGACGACCAAGCCCTGGATCATTCCCAAAGACACAACGTCATTGTTTTTTGCCGGGTCAATAATCGATTTCAGTGCGGCTAATACGCTTTCAGGCGTCAGAATGGACATGCGGATTTCTCAATTGTTGCAGGCCCTTGAAGCAATTCCGAGACGCGCCACATAGGTGAGAGCGCTTTGGCCTTGTCAATGGGGCACGAGGTGCGTTGCGTGAACAGGCTTTAGGAACTTATAAACTGCTCCGGACGGTACATCCATTGTGGTTTGTGTCGAGTGATTCGGAATTTCGGGATGTGCTGTTTTCGCCGGGTTTTGTCCTTGCGTGTTCCTCAGCATGCCTCCCCACTTTGCGTATGAACTTAGATTGAGAGGACGATATGCCCTGGAACGATAATAAAGGGGGAGGTTGGACCCCTGGTGGTGGCGGACGTGGTCCGTGGGGCCAAGGGCCTGGTAACGGCAGCGGCGGCGGACGGGGGCCAAACATGCGGCCACCCGATCTCGATGAATTGTTCAAGCGCCTGAATGAGTGGCTGAAGCGGATATTCCCGCAGCAAACGCCGCGCGGGGTGATGGTTGCCGGGATCGGCGGCATCGTGCTCGTGGGCTGGTTGTTGACGGGCATACAAATTATCCCGCCGGCTGAACAGGGCATCGTGTTGCGGTTTGGCGAGTTTGTGCAGACGCTTGAGCCGGGATTTCATATTCGACTGCCGGTGCCCATTGAAACGGTGAGCCGGGTCAATGTCGGCGAAACGCGGCAAGTCAACATTGGCTTTCGTGCCTCGGCAGAGGGCGAGCGCGTTTCGAGCAGCAATCCGGCACGCGATAGCTTGATGCTGACAGGCGATGAAAACATCATGCATGTGACGTTCACGGTGCAATGGCAGGTTACCAACGCGCTTGATTTTCTGTTTCAGGTTGAGGAAGTCGAGCATACCGTGGAAGCCGTTGCGGAGAGCGCGATGCGGGAGTTTGTGGGACAGACACCGGTGGACCAAATCATGACGGCCAAACGCGGCAAGATCGAATCGCAGGTGCGCGACACAACCCAGCGCGTCCTGGATGCTTACAAAGCGGGCGTCACCATCATCGGTGTATCTTTGCAGACAACGCAGGCACCGCAAGAAGTCGTCGATGCCTTCAACGATGTGCAAGCGGCGAGTTCGGATCGCGATCGTAAAATCAACGAAGCCCAGAAATACGCCAACACCGTCCTACCTCGCGCCAAGGGCGAGGCGGCAAAAATCGAGCAAGACGCCGACGCGATCAAGCAGCAGGCTATTACACTTGCGAAGGGCGAGGCGCAGCGGTTTGTGTCCGTTTACGACCAGTATAAAAGTTCACCCCAAGTGACGCGTGAGCGGCTCTATATCGAGAACATGCAGCGCGTGCTCTCGAAAGCAAACAAAGTGATATTGGATGGCCGCAATGGTCAGACTGTGCTGCCTTATTTACCGGGACTGGGATTGAGGCCGACACATCCGCCGACGGTTTCTCAGCCTGGAACGACAGGGGGCGCGCAATGAACAGATTAACGCTGGCAGGCATTGCTGCCGCACTTTTAGCTTTCTTAGCCTTCAACACGTTTTTTGTGGTGGGTCAGGCGCAACAGGCCTTGGTGTTGGAGCTGGGCAGTCCGGGCCGGGTTATCAAGGAACCGGGGCTTGCGATGAAAGTTCCGTTCTTCCAGAACGTCATTTTTTTCAGCAAACGCGTACTCTTGTTACCTGGTGAGTCGGGGCTGATCATCACGCAGGACCGCAAGAACATCGTCGTCGATGCTTTTGCGCGCTACCGCATTTCAGATCCGCTTCAGTTCTATCGCGCTGTTCGCGGCACGGAAGATATGGCGCGCCAGCGACTGACGCCCATTTTGAATGCGAGTTTACGGCGTGTGCTGGGTGAGCAGCAATTCAAGGCTTTGTTGTCGGGCGAGCGCGGCGTTTTGATGCGTGCCATCCGTGACGAACTGTCCGCAGGTGCGAAATCCTTAGGTGTCGAAATCGTCGATGTGCGCATACAGCGCTCGGACCTGCCGGAGTCGAACTTGACGGCGGTTTTTCAGCGCATGCGCGCCGAGCGTCAGCGGGTTGCGGAAGGGTCGCGGGCGGAAGGCGATCAAAAAGCGCAAGAGTTGCGTAGTGCCGCCGACAAGGAAGCGACTGTGATCAAAGCGACCGCGCAGCAGAAGGCCGATATTTTTCGCGGTGAAGGTGAAGCCGAGCGCAACCGGATTTTGGGTGATGCCTATGGGCGCGACCCTGAGTTCTTTTCATTCTACCGGTCGCTGCAGGCCTATGAAGAGTCGATGTCGGGCGATACGACGACCATGGTGTTGTCGCCGGACAATCCGTTCTTCAAATATTTCCAGAAGGGTCAAACGGGCGGACGGTAGTGCGCCCGCTGCGTGGTTTGGCGGCGCAAGGGAGCGGTGGTGTTGAGGGTGTTGTGTGCCGTTCTTGCGGCGAAGCTTTTGCTGGTTTGTGGTGTGGCCGATGCGCGGCCGGTGCCTGAAAGCTTTGCAGGGCTGGCGCAGACTCTTTCGCCCGCTGTGGTCAACATTGCCGCTGAAAAGCCGCGTGCCGCTGATGGGAGAGAGGCGCGCTCGCTAGGGTCTGGCTTTGTGATTGATGTGAGCGGCCTGATCGTGACAAACAATCACGTCGTTGAAGGCGCAAGCGCAATTTATGTGGGCTTTGCCGATGGCAGCCGACGGGCGGCCAAAATTGCAGGCCGGGACAAGAAAAGCGATATCGCGCTTCTGCGTGTCGATCCGGATAAGGTATTGACTGCGGTTTCATTCGGCGATTCAGACTTGGCGAGAGCTGGTGATTGGGTTCTTGCAATCGGCAATCCGTTCGGTCTGGGCGGGAGTGTTTCTGCGGGCATCATCAGCGCGCGCAACCGGCAGCTCGATAGCGAGCACTACGACGATTTCATCCAAACGGATGCGGCGATCAACCAAGGAAGCTCGGGCGGCGCGTTGTTTGACATTGAAGGCCGGGTTGTCGGTGTGACTTCGTCGCTGATTTCACCCAGCGGCGGATCGGTGGGCGTGAGCTTCGCAATTCCAGCCAACACGGTGAAGGTCATCGTGATGCAGTTGCGCAAATTTGGTGAGGTGCGGCGCG
Organism: Rhodobiaceae bacterium; assembly: GCA_009885515.1. Classification (GTDB taxonomy): domain Bacteria; phylum Pseudomonadota; class Alphaproteobacteria; order Micropepsales; family Micropepsaceae; genus SZUA-430. The sequence continues at coordinate 12,907 of VFKO01000421.1, forward strand.
GGTGGATCGGTGCAAATGTGCAGGATCTGACGCCCGATCTTGCCGAAGGCTTTGACCTTGCGAGCGCGCATGGTGCGCTGGTCGGCCATGTTACTCCGGGTGGTCCGGCGGCGCTTGCGGGCCTTGCTCCGGGTGACATAGTCACGCGAATCGAGGCGCAAAGCATTGTCGATGCGCGTCTCATGCAGAAGCGAATTGCCGAGGCCCCTTCGGGAAAGGTTCTTGCTTTTGGCGTGTTGCGCAAAGGTTCGCTGCAGCAGTTCAACATTCGTGTGGCCCGGCGTGTCGAAAATACTGAGCGGGCTGTGGGCGTTGGCGCGGCGCCCCGGCAGCCTGAGAGCAGCTTGATGCTTGGCTTGGGTGTTGAGGCGCTGACAAGCGAACAGCGCCGCAGATCCGGATTTGGCACAGCCTTGGACGGTGTTGTGGTCAGTGGTGTTGCCCCCGGATCGTCCGCCGCGGAAGCTGGGGTGATTAAAGGGGATGTCATAGTTGAGGTGGCCCAGAACCGTGTCCGCAGCCCGGTTGAATTGAAAGCTCAAATTGTTGCGGCTCGCGTCAAGAAACTGCGCGTGGTTTTGGTGGCGCTCAATCGCTCAGGTGAGATGGTGTTCAAGGCGTTAAGGGTTCAATCCAGAAGGTTTGACGCACCGTTAAAGACGGCAGGACGGTAGGGAGGCGTTAAGCCACCGCGAGCGATTATCCGCGTCTGATGAGCGGAATTTTCGGACCATCGTCTGGACCCAGTGCTCCGAGTTTCGACTTCTCGGTGCTTGCTGGCTATTACAAGTCCAAATTGCCGTTGAGTGCGGCGAACCTGCAGCCCACGCGGGTCAGTGACAACGTTTCAACTAAATTCGCCCCCTGGTCGCAGAAGTCAACGCTGGAGACCGCGACCGCGCGCCTGCGTGATGCGTTGAGTACAACTTCCTTTGTCGACGTTCGCGATGAGGGCATCAACAAGGCGGGCGTGGAAGCGGATCACAAGAAACTCTTTGCGATCTACAAGGGCTTGTCGAAGCTGCAGGCCTTGGCCACGCGCTCAGCGGATGAAAAGGCATTGGAAGGGGAGCGCGCGGCACTCAACCGGCGCTTTCAAGGCGGGCTTGCCGAGATCAGGTCGTTTCTGATCGACAAGGGTTTTGAAGACCTGACGGTGCTACTGGGCGAGAAAGTATCGAAAGTCGATAGCGGGTTTAGAAAACAACGCCCGCCATCGCTCTATTCAGGCCCATCTGTGGTGAACGGAGCCTCAAGCAATGTGATCTCAAGTCTTGCGGGTACCGAGCAATTTACGGTTGCGGTTGCAAAAACCGGAACGACGATCAACGTCGCGATGGATTTGTCTGCGGTCCCGGGCGAGCTGTCCGTCGATAATGTGATTGCTTACATGAACAGCCAGCTTGAAAGCGCCGGGGTTTACACGCGCTTCACGCGCACAACATTCAACGGAAAGACCACAACCGACCCTAAAAAGTATGGTATTGGTGTTCAAACGGTTGCAACGGAGCGGGTAAGTTTTTCGGCGGCTGCGACGAAACCTGCACTTTATCTGGGCGGAGTGGGTGGGACAGGGACCACGCAAGTGGGTCAGTTGGTGAAACTCACCGATGACGGTAACGCAGTTGCTTCAAACTTCTTAAATAAAATATCACCTCAGACCGGCATTGCCGATGTCAGGGCGACAGCAACTGACAGCAGCGGGCATGTCTACGTCGCCGGTTCGGTGACCGGTGATCTTGGAGAAGGCGAGGTCCAAGGCGATCAGGATGTGTATCTGCGCAAATATGATGGTGCAGGTCAGTTGATCTGGAGCAGATTGTTAGGCGCATCCGAGAGCGCCACGGGCTTTGCGTTGGCAACCGACAGCAATGGGAATGTCGCGATCGCGGGCAAAGTGTCGGACAAACTTACCAGTACGTCAACCGGTGGGGGCGAGGACAGCTTTGTCACAAAGTTCGATTCACAAGGCCGTGAAATCTTCACGCGGCAGATATCGCCCAGCCTCGATGATCAAGCCAATGCCCTGGCGTTTGCCGCAGACGGGTCACTTTTTGTAGCGGGGCAGACGCAGGCCGCGATGAGCGCAACAGTCGCGCATGGCGGCGGGAGTGATGCCTATCTCATGAAGCTTACATCGTCTGGCAGTTTGGAATATGTGCGCCAGTTTGGTGGCTCCAGCGATGACAGGGCAACGGCAATTTCCATCGACAGTTCCGGGGATATTTTATTAGGAACTGTTGAAGCCGGTGATGCAAAAGTTAGAAAGTTGAGTGCCGCTGATGGGACTTCGGCGGCCATTTGGGAAATGTCGCTTGGTGCATTGGGGCAAGGCAATTTGAGTTCGATTTCTGTCGAGTCCGGAGTGGTGTATGCCGGTGGCTCAACGACAAATGCGGCGCTTGACGCCGGCGGTCAGGCTTCGATTGCAACGGCGCACAGTGGCGCCTCCGACGGCTTTGTTATGAAGATCACCGATCTGGGTGCATCGGCTGCGGCGGCATTCACGGCCTATGTGGGTACGTCCGGCGCCGACAGCGGTTTGGGCCTTGCGGTAAACGGGGGTTCAATTTACCTGGCGGGTTCGACGAATGGCAGCTTGGTTGGCGGTGGCGCGCCGGCACGAAGTGCTGCCTTTGTCAGGAAACTGGATTCCACCGGTGCCACCGTGTGGACGCATCAGTATGAAAGCGCACTAGGGGCGGCGGCTGCGCGATCCATTGCCGTTGACGGGCAGGGGGGATCGGTTCTCGACAAGCTCGGACTGCCGCGCGGCGCCATTGCCTTTGATGAAACACTGTCACTGACGGCTGGTTCAAGTGTGCGCAATGGCGACTATTTTTACCTCAAGGTCAATGATGGTGTGAAATTCAAGATCAAAGTCGATACCGGCGACACCATGCGGATGTTGGCACGAAAGGTCAGTAATGTTCTGCTCTTGAAGGGCAGCGCTGAGGTTTCACGGGCTGGCGGCGACGGGATCAAGATTTCGGCGAAAGAGGGTCAAGTTATTGA
>VFKO01000326.1 GCA_009885515.1 Rhodobiaceae bacterium
GCCGCAGGAGCTGCTCGACGCCGCCGCGGCGCGATCACGCGACGTGAACGGCAAAATCAACGCCATCGTCGTCGACCACGAAGCGCTCGCCCGCAAGTCGATCAGCGACGGCCTGCCGAAAGGCCCGCTCACCGGCGTGCCCTATCTGCTGAAAGATCTCGGCGTTGGCCTGAAGGGCACGATCACGACGGGAAGCCTCAGCCTGACGAAGGACACGGTAGCCGAAGCGGACACGACATTCGTGGAACGCTGCAAGACGGCCGGCCTCGTGATCTTCGGCAAGACGCACTCGCCGGAACTGGGACTCAGCCCATCGTCCGAGTCGCGCATGTTCGGCGCCACGCGCAATCCGTGGAACCTGAACCACATCGCGGGCGGCTCAAGCGGCGGCGCAGCCGCATCGGTGGCAAGTGGCATCGTGCCCGTCGCGCATGCGACCGACGGCAGCGGCTCAATCCGCATTCCCGCATCGTGTTGCGGCCTCTTCGGCTTGAAGCCGACGCGCGCCCGCACGCCAGCGGGACCCAAGCGCGGTGAAGGCTGGGGCGGCGCCTCGGTCGGTCACGTCGTCTCGCGCTCGGTGCGCGACAGTGCCGCCTTCTTGGACGCAACCGCAGGCGCAGCCCCCGGCGATCCCTACCCCGCGCCACATCAAGCGCGCGCCTTCCTCGACGAAGTCAAAGCACCACCCGGCCGTCTGCGCATCGCCTTCTCGACCAAGCCTGCAATCCCGGCAGACGTGCACCCCGACGCCATCGCCGCCGTGCGCGACGCGGCAAAGCTCTGCGAAAGCCTAGGCCACATCGTCGAAGAAGCAGCCCCAAGCCTCAACGGCATGGAAATCATGGCCGCTCAAGGCATCGTCATCAGCGCCAACGTCGCCTTCACAGTCGACGAAGCAGCCGAAGCCTTAGGCCGCACCGCGCGCCCCGAAGACATCGAACGCGCCACCTGGTTCCGCATCGAGAACGCCCGCAAGACGGATTCAAGTGCTTACGCGCGCGCCATGAACACGCTGCACCTTCTCGGCCGCACCGTCGCCAATTTCATGACAACCTACGACGTGATCCTGCAACCAACTGCAGCCCAACCGCCTCTGCCCATCGGCGTGCTCAACATGGAGCGCGAAGACCTGGCCCAGATGTTCCGCGAGATGATCGCCTTCATCCCCTACACCGGCATCTACAACCTTACCGGCCAGCCCTCGGCAAACGTGCCGCTCTATTGGAATGCCCAAGGCCTACCCATCGGCACCATGTTCACCGCCCGCTTCGGCGATGAAGCCACGCTCTTCCGCCTGGCCGCTCAGCTCGAACACGCAAAACCATGGAAGGACCGTTACCCGCCCCTGTGACCGTGCGGCACGCACGCGAACAAGGCCTCGTGCCGCGCGCAGATTTTCGGCCATAACCGCGCAGCCTCGGGTAAATCCAAATCGAATGTGTCGCGCAACGTCGCAACATAGGCATCTGCGCTCTCCACAGTGGTCGTTCCCTTCCCACCCGAATTGATCCGCGTCAGCGTGCGTCCGCGCAGACTGGTGTGCTCGTCGTTCCGCCAGCGTTGCGCGACGGCATTCAACACGAAGGCCGAATTGGGATCGCTCTGCAGAAACCGGCAGCGCGCCTCCAACAACGCCTCGTCCGAAACGTCCTCGTGGAAATCGAATGACGGGCCGCCGGTGATCGCATCGTCGAAATAGCGGTACCAGCCACCTTCGATGCGCTCAAGACAGCAGTTGAGCGGGCCGACGCGAAACGCGCCCTCACGCAGACGGATGGGCTCGATCAATCCATTGCCAAAGCCTGCATCGGCAAGCCAAGTCTCCCCGAGATCGACCAACAAAACCAGGTGATTGCCGACGGCCTGGTCGCCCACAGCTTCGCGCCGCACACCGCCGGCCAGGCGCTTGACGCTAAATCCGATCACCTCAAGCGCCCACGACAGCAGACCGTTCATCTCGTAACACCAGCCGCCGCGTCGCCGCCCGACGATCTTGTCGAAGATCGCGGGAACCGCGCGGCTCACCTTCACGCCGAACTGCACATCCAGATTCTCATACGGAATGCTCTCCACATGCGCGCGGTGAATGGCGCGCAATGTTGCAAGATCCGGCTGCACCGGGCCTGCATAGCCGATGCGGTCGAGGTAAGCCTGAAGTCTCATGTCGACATTCGAACCACAAACAATCTGTGAAAGCAATTGCACTACAAAAATTAGCGCTTCACGACGTCACCACTGGGGGCTTTGGTCAGCCTCACCTAGAAATTCCGCCAGCCGCCGCCGCGTGCCGCCGGTTGTGCCCTTGGGCAGATCGCGAATAGGAAAAAACTTTGCTTCGGCGATTTCAAGTGGCCGGGCCTTGCCGTCGATCACCTTCCAACTTTCAGTAGCGAACACGGCGATATGATCCGATTTGTTCTCCGTCAGACTGAGATACATGCCAAACAACACGGGCGTTGTCGTCGTTTCAATCAGCGCTTCCTCCCGCAGCTCGCGCGCGGCCGCATCGGCCGCCGTTTCGCACGGATCGATAGCGCCACCCGGAAAGTGCCAGCCCGGCGCATAAGTATGCTTGACCAACAGCACCTGATCGGCGCCATCACGAACGATAATCCGTACGCCAATTGTTAAGGGCCAGCGTCCGCGCCGCGCCAAACGCATCACCCGGTGATAGGCAAAACCGGCTGCACCAACGACGCGTCCAAGTCCCGTTGCCATGGCTATTCCAATGTTTGTGCGGTTAATGGGCAATAAACCGTCTCAAGTAAAGCGTCCCTAACTCCTCCCCGTTTAGTCTACCCATTCAAGTGAGCCTGAAATCGGGGAAAATTCATGTCCGCAAAATTGCAGCGCGATGACGCAGAAAGCCTGTTCGCCTATGCCCGCCGCGTTCTCTCCGGCAAGGAAGAGCCGGCGCCCGCACCCGCCGACCCTGTCGACATCCGCTCAGGCATTGACCGCGCGCTCCGACTCTCGCGGCGTGTACCTACTGGACCAACGACCCTTGAAGAAACGGCTGCACGCGCCGTCGCCACCGTCGAAGGAACCCTGGTTGCCATCGATTCGATTCACGACTATCTGGGCGAAGCTCTCGAACTGACCGCATCTGCGTTATTAACCCCAGATGCTACCAAGCGCGCCATGATTGCCGATCGCTACGAAGAGCTTCGCACACGCATAGACACTGTGGCCGCCGGTGCAACTTTTGAAAGCGTCAACCTCATCGACGGCGGCCGCGAAGCCATTGAAATAAGGCTCCCTGCAGCAGGCGAACCGCGCCACTCGATCGGCCACATCACTCTGGTCGCCGGCGAACGCGGGCTCTCCCTCAAAGCTCCCTCCGAACTCTTCTCCTCCAACGACGAAATCGAAGTTGCCCGCCACTCACTCTTCGCTGCCCGTGAGCGGCTGGACCGCGCCGCCGAGACATTCCTCAACCAGGCAAGTGTTCTGGCGCCGCATTTGGGCGTGAGCCTGAACTCCGGCAATACGTAGTCAAGGCCTGCTCAAACAAGTCATTTCGTTGAACCTGAAACTGCATTATCCTGCGTTCTTCAAACCGGAGAACCGCATGTCTCAACCACAATCAAACGCCGATCAAATCGCCTTCTGGAACGGTGACGCTGGCGCCAAATGGGCCAAGGCCCAGGACCGGCTTGACGCGATGTTGTCAGAAATTTCGGCTGAGCTCATGCGTGCCGCGGCACCACAGCCGGGCGAACACGTCCTCGACATTGGTTGCGGCTGTGGCGGCACATCCATCGAGATCGCAAAAGGCGGCGCGCACGTCACCGGCATTGACATCTCACAACCCATGCTCGCCCGCGCCAGGCAGCGCGCCACCAACATCAGCTTCATCGAAGCCGATGCGGCAACGCACAACTTTTCTCCGGCCTTCGATCTGCTCTTTTCGCGTTTCGGCGTGATGTTCTTTGCCAACCCTGATGCAGCCTTTGCCAATCTCAGAACGGCGCTGAAACCAGGCGGCAGGCTCACCTTCGCCTGCTGGCGCGATTGGCGCGAGAATGAGTGGGTGCGCATTCCTATCAGCGCCGTGCGCCCGCACGTGCCGCCTCAACCCCAGCTCGGCCCCGAAGATCCAGGCCCCTTTGCCTTTGCCGATCTCACTCGCGTGCGCAGAATTCTGACTTATGCAGGCTTTGACCGCATCACTGCGCGCCCGCTCGATGCAGTCATGCGCTTGGGCAATTCGCTGGATGACGCCATCACCCACATCCAGGATTTCGGGCCCGTATCGCGCATGTTGGCAGATGCCTCGACCGCTGAGAAAGCGGCCGCCACGACGGCCCTGCGAGAAGCCTTCAAACCGTTTGCCGCCCGCACGCCTTTCACAATGGATGGCGCCGTCTGGATCGTGAGTGCCACATTATGACAACCGAACAATTCACCCAGCTGTTGAACCGTTTTTGTGACGCAGCCTCGCGCGGCGACGCAAAGGCGTTTGCCGCCTGCTTCACCGAAGACGGCGTCTATCACGATTATATTTACGGCCCACACAAAGGCCGGGCCTCAATAGAAGACATGCTGGCCAATCTTTTCCACCGCGATGCCAAGGACTATGATTGGCGCATGTTCGACCCCGTCTGCAACGGCGGCACAGCCTATGCCTGGTCCCTGTCGAAATTCACATCAACTGTCCCCGAATTCCAGGGCAAACAGGTCGTCATCGACGGCATCAGCCGCTTTACGGTGAAGAATGGATTAATTTCCGAATACCACGAAAGCGTCAACGGCGGCGTCGCCATGGTGCAGCTTGGCGTCGCGGCACCCCGCATCGAGAAAGTCCTCAAGCGCTGGGCCGGCTGGTTGCGCGACAGGCCTGAAGTCCAGACCTATCTTCGACGTTAAACCCGCATTCACCATGAGGCGCGGGTGAAAAAAATCCGGGTGTTTGCTTCAACGATCTTTAAGTGGGCCTGGCCATACTGCCCCTGTGAATACTAAGCCTCGCGCATCCCCGCGGGAGGCAGGGAGTAGGCTGCGTACTTCATGTTTCAAATCGGCGGCGCCATCTTGGTCTTTGTTACGGTCTTCGGCGGCTACGTCCTGGCCGGCGGCAGTTTCGAAGTCATTCTGCATGCGCTTCCCTATGAAGGCACCCAGATTATGGGCGCCGGCATTGGCGCCTTGCTGATCGCCTCGAGCGGTCCCGCACTCAAATCGACTTTGGCATCATTCGGCAAAGTCATGGCGGGCTCGAAATGGAAAGAAAAAGACTATACTGACTTGTTGTGCCTGCTCTTCACCTTGACCAAGACCATGAAATCCAAGGGCATGATCGTGCTCGAGCAACACATCGAAAAACCCGAAGAGTCGGCGATCTTTAAGTGCTACCCGCGCATCATGAAAGATCACTTCGCGATCGACTTCATCTGCGACACCATCCGCATGATGACCATGAGCCTGGAAGACCCCCATCAGGTAGAAACCTCGATGGAAAAGCAGATGGAGAAACATCACCATGAAGCGCTCCTGGGTGCAGGCGCTCTGCAAAACATGGCAGATGCCATGCCCGCACTCGGCATCGTCGCCGCTGTTTTGGGCGTCATCAAAACCATGAGCTCGATCACCGAGCCGCCCGAAGTCTTGGGTGGCATGATCGGCGGTGCCCTTGTGGGAACATTCTTCGGCGTCTTTGTGGCGTATGGCTTCATCGGCCCGATGGCAACACGTGTCAAAGCGTCTGTCGACGAAGAGGGCCTCTTTTATCAGGTCATCCGCGACGTACTCGTCGCCCACCTGCATGGCAACGCCGCACAGGTCTCCGTCGAAATCGGCCGCGGCAGCGTACCCAGCCACTTCCAGCCCTCGTTCATAAAACTGGAAGAAGCGCTCAATGCCGCGCCCGGCGACAAGGGCTAAGACTTTGACTGGGTCCAGAAACTAACTACAAAAACAGCAAGTCCCCCGCACAGCATCGCAAGCGGCACCAGCCAATCGACCGGCAGTTCAACACCAGCCACAACCGCAACCATCACCACCATTCCTGCAATTTGTGGCATTCGCATTTCTGCACCCACCGTTTTCCCCACATGCATTCTATGCCATTGAGCCAGCACAACGACTGGTCCATTGGTTTTAGGGTTAAGCCGTTCTATTCCTGTGCGACTCAGCTGGAGAGGAATGCAGCACATGATTTTGGTTATCAAGGACGTTCTGAGCCCTGACGATATCCTTAAAGTCAGCGACAGGATGAACGCCCTCAATTTCGTAGACGGCACCAAGACCGCAGGCTGGCATGCCAAGCTCGTCAAGAACAACCAGCAGGTTGACCGCACTCAACTCGACTACGCGCCACTGAACAAATCGGTCAGCGAAGCCATCATGCGCAACGGCCAGTTCCGCACCGCCGCCCGCCCGCGCCAGATCACACCGCTGCTCTTCAGCCGCTACCACGACGGCATGGAGTACGGCACCCACGTAGACGACCCCATCATGTACAATCTGCGCAGCGATATCTCCTTCACGCTTTTCCTGGCCGAACCCGGCAGCTATGACGGCGGCGAACTCGTGATGGAAACCACAGAGGGAGAGCGCGCCTTCAAACTCAACCCCGGCCAAATGCTGATCTACCCGTCAACGACGTTGCATCGTGTCACCCCGGTAACCAAAGGCGAACGCATCGCCGCCGTCGGCTGGTGCCAATCCTATGTCCGCCAAGCCGACCGGCGCGAAATCCTCTGGGAACTCGACCTCGCCCGCCGCGCCCTCTTCGAACGCGAAAAGAAAACCCGCGAGTTCGACCAGATCTCCAAAGCCCACGCCAACCTCATCCGCATGTGGTCGGATGGGTAGTACCCGGAATCAAAAATGGGAGAGATGGATTTTAAGCGCTTCTCCCTTTGGGAGAAGCTGGCCCGCCACTTCGGCGGGGCTGATGAGGGGACGCAGTGCTGGACGCAGTCCCTCATCCGTCACGGGTCGCGAAGTTGCGGCCCGCGCCACCTTCGCCCGCTTGCGGGAGAAGGGCAATAAATTCTACAGATTGCAGTTTCACCGGCCAATGATAGGGGGTACTACTCCGCGTCGAACTTGATCCCCTGCGCCAGTGGCAATGCGTTCGAGTAGTTCACCGTCGCCGTTTGCCGCCGCATATAGGCTTTCCACGAATCCGAACCCGACTCGCGCCCGCCGCCGGTTTCCTTTTCGCCGCCGAAGGCGCCACCGATCTCCGCCCCGCTCGGCCCGATATTGACATTGGCAATCCCGCAATCGCTGCCCGCCACCGCCGTGAAGCGCTCCGCCTCCTGCATATCACGCGTAAAGATGCATGACGACAAACCTTGCGCCACGTCGTTTTGCAAACCGACTGCCTGATCAAATTCGCGATAGCCCATCACGTACAGGATCGGCGCAAAGGTCTCGTGCTTCACGATTTCGCTCTGCGCCGTGATTTCCACAATTGCCGGGCGCACGTAATACCCATCAGGGAACTTGTCAGCCAACACCCGTTCGCCACCTGTCACCTTGCCGCCCTGCGCCTTGGCCGAAGCCAGCGCCGCTTGCATACCGTCAAAAGCCGCCCTGTCGATCAGCGGCCCAACCAGCGTGCCATCTTCCAGCGGGTTGCCGATCCGTATCGCGCCGTAGATGCTCTTCAACCGCGCCACCAGTGTCTCGCGCACGCTCTCATGCACAATGACGCGCCGCAGCGACGTACAGCGCTGACCTGCCGTGCCCACCGCCGAAAACGCAATCGCCCTCTCGGCCAGTTTCAGATCCGCCGACGGCGCCACGATCATCGCGTTGTTGCCGCCAAGTTCCAGAATCGTCCGCCCCAGCCGCGCCGCAACCACCGGCGACAGCGCGCGGCCCATGCGCGTCGAACCCGTCGCCGAAATCAGCGGCACGCGCACATCCGCCGCCATTTGCTCGCCAACCGCGCGCCCGCCTTGAAGTACCTGCGACAGCCCCTGCGGCGCATCGCCAAACCGCGCCACCGCGCGTTCGAACAGCTTTTGCGTTGCCAATGCCGTCAGCGGCGTCTTCTCCGACGGCTTCCACAACACACTGTCCCCACACACCAACGCCAGCGCCGCGTTCCACGCCCACACCGCCACCGGAAAATTGAAGGCGCTGATCACGCCAACGGGCCCCAGCGGATGCCAGGTTTCCATCATCCGGTGCCCCGGGCGCTCAGACGCAATCGTCAGACCGTAAAGCTGACGCGACAAACCAACCGCAAAATCGCAGATGTCGATCATCTCCTGAACTTCGCCCAGGCCCTCTTGGGTGATCTTACCCGCCTCCAGCGTCACCAACCGCCCCAGAGCCACCTTGTTGGCGCGCAGCTCTTCGCCAAACAGACGCACCAGCTCGCCTCGCCTTGGCGCAGGCACTTCGCGCCAAGCCTGAAAAGCCTTCACCGAAGCAGCGATCTTTGCCTCAACCTCAGCCGCGCTGTCGCTGCGCACCCGGCCCAGCTCCACGCCATCAATCGGACTGCGCACAACAAGATCGCCACGCGACACATCTTCAGGCGAAATTCCAAACGCCTTCAGGTTTTCGGAAGTCATTTCGTCCTCCACTATTTCTGTTTGAGCGCCGCACTGCGCATGCCCGAAAGCGTTGCTGTCGGCGAAATTTGATCGGGGTCGGTGATAATTTCAATGAGCGCTGGCTTGCCCGACGCCACCGCCGCCTCAAACGCCGGTGCGAACTCGGCCGTCGCGCGCACCGTCGAACTCCAGCAGCCGAACGCTTTCGCATAAGCCGCGAAATCCGGATTCTTCAAATCCGTACCGATGGTGCGCGCCGGATACTCGCGCTCTTGATGCATGCGGATCGTGCCATAGATGCTGTTATTGAACACCAGCACAATGACATTGAGATTGTACTGAACCGCGGTCGCCAGCTCTTGGCCCGTCATCAGGAAACAGCCGTCGCCGGCACAGGCCACAACCATGCGATCCGGATGCACCGCCTTCGCACCGATTGCAGCAGGAACACCATACCCCATTGCCCCGCTCGTCGGCGCAAGTTGGGTATGAAAGCGCTTTTGCAGGAAAAACCGGTGCAGCCAGCCCGCATAGTTGCCAGCCCCATTCGTCAGTATCGCGTCATCTGGCAGCCGCTGGTTCAGCCAGGCGAATATCTCCGACGGATTGACCGCTCCCTTGACCTCCACCGGCTTCACGAATTCGCGATAGTCGGCACCCGCCGTCTGCGTCCAACCTGACCAACTCACGGGCGGCACCTTCATCGCCGCAGCATCGCGCGTAAACGCTTCCATCCCGGACACAATCCCAAGCTCAGCCTGATAGACCCGGTTCAGCTCCTCGGCCGCCGGAAAGATATGCACCAACCTCTGCTTGGGCACCGGCGCCTCAAGGCGCGTATACCCATTCGTCGTCATCTCGCCCAAGCGTGGCCCCGCCACCAGCAGAACATCCGCCTCAGCTATGCGCGCGCCAAGCCTGGGATCAATGCCGATCCCCATGTCGCCGGCATAAAGCGCATGGCGATTGTCGATGCGATCCTTGCCACGAAACGACGTCGCCACCGGCAGCGACCAGCGTTCCGCAAATTGCGTGAAGGCCTGGCAAGCCGCATCGGTCCAACCACCGCCACCAATGACCGCCAGCGGCCGCTCTGCCGACCCCAAAATCTCTCCCAGCCGCACCATATCTTCAGGGCGGGGTGCGGCCTCAATCCGGCTGAAGCGCCTTGAATCCGCTGCCGCCATGCGCTCCGTCAGCATGTCTTCCGGCAAAGCCAGCGCCACCGGCCCCGGCCTGCCGTTCACCGCTGTATGAAACGCCCGCGAGACAAATTCAGGGACGCGGTCGGCCGAAGGAATTTCCGCCACCCACTTCGTCAGCGGCCCCAGCATCCGCCGGTAGTCGATTTCCTGAAACGCCTCGCGCTCGGTCTGGTCGCGCGCCACCTGCCCGATGAACAGGATCATCGGCGTGGAATCCTGGAACGCCGTGTGCAACCCAACACTGGCATGCGTGGCCCCAGGTCCGCGCGTCACAAAACAAATCCCCGGCTTACCCGTCAGCTTGCCGTAAGCTTCAGCCATGTTGGCCGCACCCGCTTCATGCCGGCACGTGATCAACCTTATCTGCGCGCGCGCATCGTAAAACGCATCCAGCACCGCAAGATAACTTTCCCCCGGCACGCAAAACGCAAGCTCACAGCCATGAATCTTCAACTGATCGACGAGAATTTGTCCGCCGCTGCGAAGATTGCTCAAGGTCTAACGCTCCTCTGATGTGTAATAGCGGCCGAACCGGTTGCCCAGGAACGACTTCAGGTCCGCTTCTTCCTGCCGCACAAAACCCTTCTTCGGCAATTTGCCATCGGCGAGCAGATCCACCATCGCACAGATACCCGCGGCCGTCGTGATCTGGATCGCGCTCATCAGTCTGCCACCAATCTCCTTCGCATAGATTTTCCGCGCGAAACTTTCCTGCGTCAACTGCCCATGCTGTTGCCCCGACACCGTCACGAACACCAGCACCACATCCTGATACGTGATCGGGATCGCGGTCTCCAGTACATCTTTCAGTATGTCCCGCCTCTGCCCCAACCGCAGGTCGCGCACCAGCATTTTCACCAGATCCCGGTGACCCGGATAGCGCACAGTCTTGTAGTTCAGGTTCTCGACCTTGCCCTCAAGCGTCTCGCACAGCGTACCCAGACCGCCCGACGTGTTGAACGCCTCATAGTCGATACCGTCGAGCAGGAAATGCTCCATCTCTTCGAGCGCCGGCATCTCGCGCAATTGCCCGTCGACGATCGCCTCGCACGGATTGCAGTATTCGTTGATCAAGCCATCGGTCGACCAGGTCAAATTATACTTCAGCGCATTCGTCGGATAGACCGGCAACGCCCCCACCCGCATGTTCACATCGCGCAAGCTGTCAAACTTCTTCGTCATGTCGTAAGCAGCAATCGAGATGAACCCTGGCGCCAGCCCACACTGTGGCACGAAGGCCGTATCCGCGCCCTTTGCCAGACCCTTCACAACGCGCGTGCTCTCGACATCTTCCGTCAGGTCGAAATAATGCGCCCGGCAATCCTTCGCCGCCGCCGCAATCAGCGGCGTCAGGTGATAGGGCATCGCGCTTACCACCATGTCGTGTCCCTTGATCGCAGCCCTCACTGCCGCAGGATCGGCAACATCAAGCACCATCGTCTTGACGTTTTTGACCGGAAGCCGCTTCAGGCCCTCTGCATCACGGTCGGCCACGGTCAACTGATAGTCGCCCGTGTCGCCCAGCATCGCTGCAATCGCGCTGCCAATCTTGCCGCCACCCAAAAGAATGAGCTTCACCATCTGCGTCGTCTCCTCGCAATTCGCTCTCGTGCGCCGAAATTACCCCCACTTTCCGCCGATTTGCAGCATAAAAACCGTCGATACTCAGGAAAATACTAGACAAATCGACGGTCTACCCGGCAGTATGATCGAAATGACAGACCTCGACACGACCGACCGTCAACTGCTCGCCCTCCTGCGTGGCAACGCGCGCGAGCCTGTCGCCGCACTCGCCCGCAAACTCGACCTTGCCCGTTCAACCGTGCAGGAGCGCATCGCCAGATTAGAACGCGCAGGCGTGATCGCCGGCTACACCATCCGAGCCGGCGAAGACTACGCCGGCCGCCAGATCCTCGCTCATGTCATGATCAGCGTCGATCCGAAGATGGCAGCCCCTCTCACCGCCGATCTGAAGAAAATGCCCGAAGTCCGCTCCCTCTCGGCCATCAGCGGCACCTACGACATGATGGCTGGACTCGCCGCCGAAACCACCGCCGAAATCGACACAGTGCTGGACGCAATCGGCCACCTCAAAGGCGTGCAGAAGACGATGTCGTCAATCGTGCTGAGCGTGAAGTTCGAGCGCTGACGTTGGTAACCCGCCCCTCGTTAGGCGCGACCAGCCCAATCGTCGCCGGATCGCCAATCACGCCCTCGTAGATTCTCGACATGACAAGGCCAGCGCAGCACACACCCCATTCCTACTTTTTCTCGACCTTCCGCGACGACCAGTGAATGTGCACGATCTTCCAGCTGCCATCCACTTGGCTCAGTACCATCGTTTCCAGATTGATCGTATCGACGGGTTTGCCTTTGAATTCACCCTTCGTCGTACCTTGGCTGATGACATAGGCCAGATTGCCCTCATCGACGACCGCAACGTCGTTCGTCTCGCTTTTCACCGCTTGGGAAAATTCCATGTCGCTCGCCAAATGATGGCTGGCGTATTCAGCTTTCGAACGCTCGACATAGCCTTGCTCGTAGATCTGCACATTGCCGGCAAGCAGCGCCAACGCTGCATCCTTGTCGCCTCGGTCCAGCGCCGCATGAAACGCATTGACCACCGCCGAAGGCCCCGTCATCGCCACATCATTCGCGCGCCCAGTTCCCGACATAGCCAAGCAAAGTGTAACCAAAATCAACGAGACCCCTAATTTCAACATCTGGAAACTCCCTTTGTTAATTTGCACAGCAGAACAGCTCATCTCTCGTCTGAAAGCAACCTCCTGTTTCGCGCCCTTTCTTTGCGTCTTGGCGGCATCGCGTGATTACTTTCTATTGTCAATGCTGCGCCGTCGTTCCCAGCACATGCACGATGTAACCCGCATCGCGCACCGCCTTGCAAATCGCTTGCGCGTGAGCCGCATCGCGCGTTTCCAGGCTGATCCGCAGCTCGGCATCTTTCGCCGGCATGTCCGTCAGCATGCGGTTATGGGCGACCTCGATGATA
>VFKO01000488.1 GCA_009885515.1 Rhodobiaceae bacterium
GTCGGCGACAGCGAAAGCAAACTGATCGACGCCGTCACACCTTTTCCCGGCGCAACGGTGTCGTTGGACCTGCTGCAAAGGGCGGCACCGGGATCAGGCTCATTCAACACGGTTGCCGACAGCGACGGCATTATCCGCCGCGTGCCCTTGTTCGTGGCCCATAAAGGCGAGGTCTATCCGGGCCTCGCGCTGGAAGCTCTTCGCGTTGCCCAGACCGACGAAAATGGCCACGCCCCCACCCTGCAGGCCACGATGGCCGGTGGTGTTGGCGAACTTGCGGTTGGCAATCCCAATCGCATCGTCTGGATCAGGGTGGGTAAAATCCAAATTCCATCGACCGAAGATGGA
The DNA here is from genome assembly GCA_009885515.1 of Rhodobiaceae bacterium. GTDB lineage: Bacteria > Pseudomonadota > Alphaproteobacteria > Micropepsales > Micropepsaceae > SZUA-430. The sequence goes on from VFKO01000488.1 coordinate 349, forward strand.
CAGATGTGGATCCACTATACACGCGATGCTTCTAACCGGCGCATTCCAGCCTGGAAAGTTTTGAGCGATCCCGGAAAACTGAAAGAGCTTGAAAGGGCTGCCGTATTCATCGGGACAAGCGCTGCCGGACTGCTCGACCTTCGTGCAACACCGATGAGACTCAATGCTCCAGGGGTTGAAATTCACGTGCAAGCTCTGGAACAAATGCTGTTGCAACATTTTCTTGGACGCCCGGACTGGTCCGCCGGCGCAGAGCTGGGCTTTGCCGCAGTGCTGGGCCTGCTTGTACTCATAACCATTGCCCGCGTTCCCGTGTTTTGGATCGCCGGTGTCGCCGTCGTCGCGGTCGTGTTCGCTGTTGGCATTTCGTGGTGGGCTTTCACCGAGCAGCGCTGGCTTCTCGATCCTGTCGCCCCGTCAATCAACATCGCGCTGGTCTTTGCTGCAGCCAGCCTCGTCAAGTTCATGCGCACCGAAGCCGAACGCCGCACAGTTCGCAGCGCCTTCGCACAGTATCTGCCGCCCGACGTCGTCGACAGCATTGCCAATGATCCCTCTCAGCTCAAGCTCGGCGGCGACACGCGCGAACTGACAATCATGTTCTGCGACATCAAGGGCTTCACACCCATTGCCGAAAGCTTTCGCACCGACCCCCAAGGCTTAACCCGCCTGATCAACCGCGTCCTGACACCGCTTTCACGCGAAGTCCTGAACAATCGCGGCACGATCGACAAATATATCGGCGACTGCGTCATGGCCTTCTGGAACGCGCCGATCAACGACGCCGAGCACGCCAAACACGCCTGCCACTGCGCACTCTCGATGATGGACGCCCTCGTCGTGCTGAACCGGGAACTCACGGCCGAAGGCTTCTACAAATCCCACAACGTCAGCCTGATTGATGTGACCATCGGCCTGAACACCGGCATCTGCGTTGTCGGCAACATGGGCTCTGATCTGCGATTTGACTATTCTGCCTTGGGCGATGCCGTCAACATCTCGGCCCGCATTCAGTCTTTTGCCGGCAATTACGGCTTCACCACATTGATTGGCGAAGACACGGAATCCCAGGTCGCTGACAGTTTTGCCTTCCTGGAAGTCGACTACATCGCCGTCAAGGGCCGGGCGGCGCCGACCCATATCTTTGCCCTGATGGGCCACGCCCACGTCCGCGAGACAAAGACGTTCCAGGATATCGATGCGGTGCTGCAATCCCTGTTCAGCGCCTTCCGGTCGGCCAATTGGATGGACGCACGCAAAGCCCTTGCCTATGGCCGTGCCATCCCGGGCGCACCCTCCGCCATCTTCGACACCTACGAAGATCGAATTCGCCACTACGAACTCGAGCCCCCCAAACCCGGTTGGGACGGATCCTGGTCGGCAAAAGAAAAATAGCCGCGCAGTACAATATTCAGAATTGCAATTTATGCTGGAGTCCATGACGCCCGCGACTTTCTTCTCCGCTGACTATTTCGAAGCCCGCGACAAATTTCTGCGCGCCGCCGCCCGGCGCGCCTTGAAAGTCGTGTCGCACGTGCACCCGCACGCCAAGGGCCCCGGCGGCGAAGACCTGTATGTCGATGTCGCCACCTGGGGCGCTGACTCCGCCACCTCAGCGATGTTGGCAATCTCTGGCGCCCACGGCGTCGAGGGCTACGCCGGTTCGGCCATTCAAATCGGCTGGCTGAGCCGCCAAACCGATTGGCCCGAAGATCAAAAGCTGATCCTCATCCACGCCCTTAATCCGTATGGCTTCGCCTGGAACCGCCGCGTCACAGAGGACAACGTCGACCTCAATCGCAACTTCGTCGACCACGCCCAACCTTATCCGCCCAACAAGGATTACGAAGGCCTGAAAGACGCCATCGCCCCCGCCAATCTCAACCCCGAAACACTCGAAGCCTCCAGCAAGGCCTTGCGTGGCTACGCCAGAGAACACGGCGCCTTCGCCATGCAGGAAACCATCAGCAAGGGCCAATACATCCATCCCGAAGGCATGTATTACGGTGGCACCCGCGAACAATGGTCCGCCGGCCTTTTCCGCCACATCGTGCGGCGCGAGATGGCACACTGCCGCCGGGCCGCCGTGATCGACATTCACACCGGCCTTGGCGCCTACGGCGATGCCGAACTGATCAGCGAAGAAGCCACCAGTTCCCCCGCATATGCCCGCGCCCGCCGCTGGTGGGGCGACACGGTCCAGTCAACCGTCTCAGGCGATTCAGTTTCCGCACAAGTCTGCGGCAGCCTGGACTCCTCTGTCCCCGCATTGCTCAGTCACGCCGAAGCCACGATGATCTGCCTGGAATACGGCACCTACTCAACCCTGGAAGTCTTCCAGGCCCTGCGCGCCGACAACTGGCTCCACACCAAAGGCGACCCCGCCAGCCCCGCCGCGAAGGAAATCAAGGCGCAAGTCAGGCGCGCTTTCTATCCCGATCAAGACGACTGGAAGGAAAAAGTCTGGAAACGCGGCGAAAGCGGGCTCGCCCAAGCCGGTGCAGGCCTTTCCACCGATTGAACCCTATTGCACCCCCCTAGCCCTTGCGTCAAACTACGCGCACCAAACACTTGAGGTGCCGTTATGAAAAAATCTTGGCGCAAGCCGAAAATTCGCGAAATCTCGGCCGCAATGGAGATCAACTGCTACTGCTCCGCCGAATAACGCGCGCGAGGCCCGACCTCGCCCAACGTCCATGAAGATCATCGTGCTCGGCGCGGGTGCCGGTGGCGGCTTTCCGCAGTGGAATGCCGCGAGCGCCAACAATCGCCTGGCCTTTGTCCGCGACCCCGGCTGCCCACCCGCCACACAATGCAGCCTTGCCGTGTCGTCCAACGGCGACGACTGGCTTCTCCTCAACGCCAGCCCCGACATTCGTCAGCAAATCATCGCAACCCCGGAACTTCACCCCAGGGTGACACCGCGATCATCACCCATCAAAGCCATCATTCTGACCGGCGCCGATATTGACGCCATCACCGGCCTGTTGTCGCTGCGCGAGCGCCAGCCATTTACACTCTGGGCTACCAACTATGTTCTGAACGTGATCAGGGAGAATTCCATATTCAATGTCCTTGACCGCGATCTCGTGCGCTTCCACTCCATCCAGCCCGGGCAAGACTTTGAACCCCTGCCCGGCCTCATTTGCCAGGCGCTTCCAAGTCCGGGCAAACCACCTTTGTATCTTGAAGCAAGCCAGGGCATCGAACCCGTCGACGGATCGTCGATCGGAGTGAAGCTGACGTCGGCCCAAGATAAGTCGCTGACCTTTATGCCGTCATGCTCTGAGATCACGCTGGATATTCTCAAGGCACTTGAAGGCACCGATGTCCTCTTCTTCGATGGCACACTGTGCGTGGACGAAGAAATGGTCCGCACCGGCGAAGGGCAAAAGACCGCCCGCCGCATGGGTCATATCTCCATGGACCAATCCATCGCCCGGTTGCACGACATCAATGTGGGCGAGCGCTATTTCATTCACATCAACAACACGAATCCCACCTTGAACCGCAGCTCTCCCGAACGCAAAATCATCGAATCCGCCGGTTGGCGCATCGCCGAAGACGGCATGAGGATTGACGTGTGACCCTGCTCTCGCCGCAAGAATTTGAATCACACCTCCGCCAGATCGGTGCGGCGCGCTATCACAATCTCCACCCCTTCCATCGCCTGCTGCACAGTGGCGAACTCGACAAGACCCAGGTTCAGGCCTGGGCCCTGAACCGCTACATCTATCAATCGCGCATTCCCGTTAAAGACGCGATCATCGTCTCGCGGTTGCCCACACCTGAACTGCGCGCCAACTGGCGCACGCGGCTGGAAGATCACGACGGCACGGACGGCAGCGATGGCGGCATCGCCCGCTGGCTCAAACTGACCGACGGCCTGGGACTGGACCGCGAAACCATCAAAGCTGAAAGCCAGGCTTTGCCAGCCACTGTCTTTGCCGCCGACGCTTACGTCCATTTCGTCCGCGACCGCTCACTTCTCGAAGCGGTTGCCTCATCCCTGACCGAGCTCTTCGCCCCCAAAATCATCGCCGAGCGGGTCGAGGGCATGCTGGCGGGATACGACTTCGTCTCGCCCGAAACGCTCTCCTATTTTGGTGCAAGGTTAACCCAGGCCCCGCGCGACTCTGATTTCGCACTGCACTATTGTATTCGCCACGCCACCACCCGCGCCGGTCAGGACCTCTGCCTCGCCGCACTGATTTTCAAATGCAACGTGCTTTGGTCCATGCTTGATGCGCTGTATTATGCTTATGTAGCGCCGGGACACATCCCGCCCGGTGCCTTCAATCCATGACCGACGACACAAGACCAAAACTCGCTCCCGGTGTAAAGCTGCACACCAATGCCAAGCGCGGCACCGTGCTGCTGGCGCCTGAGCGCATTCTTGAGCTCGACGAGCTCGCACTGTCGATCGTCGCCCAGTTCGATGGCAAGAAGCGCATTTCCGAAATCGCAGCCGCGCTCGCCAAGGAATACGACGAAAACGCAGATGTCGTCCGCGCCGACATCGACAGCCTTCTGAAAGACCTCGCGGCCAAAGGATACATAAAGTCGTGACTGACTTGCCGGTGCCCATCGGGCTGCTCGCTGAACTGACCCACCGTTGTCCCCTCGGATGTCCGTATTGCTCCAACCCGATAGAGCTCACCCGCACCAACGCCGAGCTTGACACCAAGACCTGGATCAATGTCCTGAACGAGGCCGCCAGCCTCGGCATCATGCATGTGCATCTCTCGGGCGGTGAGCCACTGGTCCGTCCGGACCTCGCCGAACTTACCAACGCCGCTCACCTGGCGGGCCTCTACACCAACCTCATCACTTCCGCGGTCGGCCTTACCGTTCAGCGCTTCTCGGAACTGCGCGCCGCCGGTCTCGACCACGTGCAAATCAGCATCCAGGGCGTCGACCCCGCGCGCGCCGACAGCGTCGCCCATTTCAAGGGCGGCACCAGAGCCAAGCTCGACGCTGCAAAACGTATCGTCGAAGCAGGCATGGCGCTCACCATCAACGCCGTCATGCATCGCAACAACATGGATGAACTTCCGGCGATCATCGGCCTTGCCGAAAACCTGGGCGCCGGCCGCCTCGAAGTCGCCCACGTTCAATATCACGGCTGGGCCATTCCCAACCGCGCAGCCCTTATGCCCACGCGCGAACAATTTCTCGAAGCCGAACAGATCGTCATTGAGGCCCGCGCCCGCTTCGAAGGCACGCTCGTCATCGATCACGTCATGCCCGACTACTTCGCCGAGCGCCCCAAGGCCTGCATGGGCGGTTGGGGCCGCCAGGTCATCGTCGTCACGCCGGACGGCCGCGCCTTGCCCTGCCATGCTGCAGCAACGCTGCCGGGAATGATTTTCGACAACGTCCGCAAAAAACCTCTCGCCGACATTTGGGGCCACAGTGAAGCCTTCAACCGCTTTCGCGGCACGCAGTGGATGCCAAAACCCTGCAATGGCTGCGAGCGCGCCGAAATCGACTGGGGCGGCTGCCGCTGCCAGGCCCTCAGCATTCTGGGTGACGCCACCGCCACCGACCCCGCCTGCGCCCTGTCCCCCAATCATGCCCGCATGAAAGAACTCGCCTCGGCCTCAGCCACGAACACCTACCGCTTCCGTCGCATCGGCGGCTGAATGACCGGCACCACCCGCAAACTCGCCACCATCGTAGCCCTCGACGTCGCCGGATACTCGGCGCGGACGGAGGCTGACGAGGCGCGCACGACGGCGGAGGTGGCAGCACTGCGCAATTTCATCGAAACCATCGCCGCCAAACACGGCGGCAGGGTGTTCAACACCGCCGGCGACGGCTTCATGCTCGAGTTTGGATCCAGCCTTTCAGCCGTCGAAGCCGCCTTCGAACTCGCCGAGACGTGCGAACCCAAAGTCCGCGTCGGCGTCCACCTGGGCGACGTCGTGGTGCAACCGAACGGCGACCTCCTGGGCCACGGCGTCAACGTTGCCGCGCGGCTGATGGCGCAGTCGGCGCCAGGAGCGGCATTGATCTCGGCCACCGTGCGCCAGACCATTCGCGGGCCTGTCGCCGAGCGGCTGGTTTCGCACGGGCTGTTGAAGCTCGACAAGATGGCCGAGACGATCGAGGCATTTGCGTTGGCCGCCGTCGCATTGGCGGTCGAGACTGTTGTGTCGAAGAGTTCCGAGCCCATCCTGACCGTACTGCCCTTCGACAATCTCTCCACCGATCCCGAAATGCAGTTCTTCTCTGATGGCGTGTCGGAGGAAATCATCCAGCGCCTGTCGCGCGGTGCGAAGCTCAAAGTCATCGGCCGCACCTCAAGCTTCCAGTTTCGCGGCGAGAAGAAGAGCGAGGCGGCGCGCGTGCTCAAATGCAGCCACGTTCTCGACGGTTCTGTGCGCCGCGCCGGCGGGCGCGTACGCATCGCGGCCCACCTTGTCGAAGCGTCATCGCAGACCACGCTGTGGTCCGACCGCTATGATCGCGGCCTTGAAGACACCTTCGCGGTGCAGGATGAAATCTCTGAAGCGATCTCGATGGCGCTTCACCAGACCTTCACCCGGGTCGCCACCAAGGCAGTGGATCCGGAAGCCTATGATTTGTACCTTCGCGCCACGCCGCAGTCATATTCCCCCGAGGAATTGCGCACCAACATCGCTTTGCTGGAACAATGCTTGGGTAGCGCGCCTGATTTCGGCAAGGCTTGGGGCCGCCTTGCCCATCTGCGGGCATTCCTGCGTACCTATGCACCATATACAGGCCGGGCCGTGACGGCCGGGCGCGTCAGACAAGAGATGCAGCACGCGCTCGCAGCCGATCCCCAGGACGTGAGCGCGTTCATCGCCGAGCTCGTGATATTGCCACCTTACGGAAGCTTCATGGAGGTCGATGCTGCATTGGAGCGCCTGCGCTCCTTGCCCGACAGCCTCGGCGGCCGACTTTGGACGGGAATATTTTTGCGCGGGCTCGGACGTGTCACCGAATCTTTGGCCGATACCGAACGCGCCTGTGTGCTCGATTCGCTGAACATTCTGGCCGGCAATCAACTCGCTTTGGCGCGCATGGCGGTCGGAAAATACGAAGGCGTGGTGGACCAGCTCGAAGGATTGATGGCGCGCTCGCCCGACATGCACTTTGCGGCAGCGAACCTGATGCGCGCGCAAGCTTTTCTTGGCAATTGGGAGGCTGTCGACATGCTGCTTGATCCCTCTGCCAACCGGCCGCTGCGTGAACTCCAGGCTGGCGTGCTCTTCATCAAGACCAAGCGCAATCCCACGGCAGAAAGTGTCGGCATCATGCGCGATCAAATGGTGTCAGGTTTTGAGAAGACGGGAGGTGTCGAAGTCTCGCAACTCGTTTACGCAGCCCATGTCGGGTTGGTGGAGGACGTGTTTCGGCTAGCTGAAGTCGCTCGTTTAGGACCGCGCGGCGCGGCCGACGACGTCATCGGCGTGGACGCTTATCGCACGGGCCTCCTGTTCTGGAAGGGAATGCCTGAGATCCGCAACGATCCCCGCTTTGTGCGCCTATGCGCGCGTTTGGGCCTCGTCGATTACTGGCTACAGTCAGGAAAATGGCCCGACTGCGTCGTAGAAGTGCCATACGACTTCCGCGCCGCCTGCCAGAGTGCCCAGGACATCCCGAAAGAAAGCTACAATTTTTGACCGTCACCACCCGCAAACTCGCCACTATCGTCGCCCTCGACGTCGCCGGTTACTCTGCGCGCACCGAGGCTGACGAAGCGCGCACGACGGCGGAAGTGGCGGCCCTGCGCAAGGTGATCGAGGGCATCGCCACCAAACACGGCGGCCGCGTCTTCAACACCGCAGGCGACGGCTTCATGCTCGAGTTCGGCTCGAGTCTCTCAGCCGTCGAAGCCGCTTTCGAACTCGCGGAGACCTGCGAACCAAAAGTGCGCGTCGGTGTGCACCTCGGCGACGTCGGTGTCCAACCCAACGGCGACCTTCTCGGCCACGGCGTCAACGTCGCCGCCCGCCTGATGGCGCAGTCCGCGCCCGGCTCGGCGTTGGTGTCGGGGGCAGTGCGCCAGTCTATCCGCGGTCCGATTGCCGAGCGCCTGCAATCACGCGGACACCTGAAGCTCGACAAGATGGCCGAAACGATCGAAGCCTTCGCGCTCGTCGCAGCAAGCTCGGCAAGCGCGGGCGCTCAGCCCAAAACCACTGAACCGCTGCTGGCCGTGCTCGCATTCGACAATTTGTCCGCCGACCCCGAGATGCAGTTTTTCTCGGACGGTGTCGCCGAAGAAATCATTCAGACGCTGATGCGCAGCGCCGGCCTCAAGGTCATCGGACGGACGTCCGCCTTCCAGTTTCGTGGCGAGCGCAAGGCTCTGGCCGCGCAAGCGTTGAAGGCAACCCATGTGCTCGATGGCAATGTTCGCCGCTCGGGCGCGAAAATGCGGGTGTCGGCGCAGTTGACCGAGGCCGGCACTGGCACCGCATTATGGGGCGAGCGTTACGACCGCGACGTATCGGATGCGTTTGCCCTGCAGGATGAAATCGCGGGGCGCGTGGCGGCAGCCCTGAACAAGACCCTTCCAATTGCGCGCAAAGACGTCGCCAGGATCGATCCGCAAGCCTACGACCTCTACATGAAATCCCGCCCAGCATTGGGTTCATTCGACGTTGAGGTGACGCGGCGAACCATTCCGCTGCTTGAAGTCGCAGTTGCACGCGCACCGGCATTCGCAGCCGCATGGGGAGCCTTGGGGTTCGCGCGCACCGCAATTTTCTCACAGTTGCAGGATGCCTCGAACGAGCCTGGCTATAATGTTGCCAAGGCTGCCGTCGAACGCGCCCTTGAACTCGACGCGGCAACATCTCACGCGTTGCTGGCCCAAGCGGCACTGCTTCCCGCCTTTGGTGCGTATGGACAAAAAATCGCGCTCCTTGAGGCAGCGGAAAAGTCAGAACCCAATAACACCAACGTGCTTGCGCTGCTCGCCAGCGCCTACCAGATGGTCGGACGCACTACCGCTACGCTGCCGTATCTGGAGCGTCTCATGCAACTCGATCCAATGTCGGGTTGGGCCCGCCATTTTTACGCCCAGGAACTTTTTCGCTTGAACCGGCCGCAGGAGGCGATCGAAGTTCTGCACCTGCCGGACGAAACATCCGTCCGCGGACTGTGGTGGCTACCTCGCATGCAGTGGGGGATGATTATGGGGAAGGGCGACCCTGTGGCGATGGATCGGTTTCTATCGGATCAGGCATTGCGCTTAGCGGATGCTCCCCCGGCCATTGTTTCTGCATTGCGACGAACGTCTTCGATCTTGGCAATGCCAGACGCCGAGCGAGAGACCGTGTTACGACGGGCGCTGGACGTGTCGCGCGGCCGCGCCTTATCCCTGGAAACTTGCAACTTTGCCGCTCGCGCCGGGTTTGCCGAACTGGCCTACCAAGCTCTGTTCGACGCGCTTTCCAATGATCGGCCGATAGCGGGCGCGATAATCGGAGCCAATGCGGGCGAGCTGCGTGCGATGACTTGTCTTCAGTTATTCACTGTCGACGCGAGCACGCTTCGCCGCGACCCGCGTTTCGCAAAGCTCTGCGTACGCCTTGGCCTCTACGACTATTGGCACGAAAGCGGACTATGGCCAGATTGCGCAACCGAAGTGCCCTATGACTTCAAAGCCGAATGCGAAAAGGCTGCGCGCGAATCCGGGCTCGCCTGAGCAATACCACGCGCACCTCACTCCGCAGCCCGGCGGTAGTCCTTGGCCTTGTGCATCTGGATGCCCTTCGGCGGCAGCGACTGCGGCACTTCGTTCGATGTCACCGCCTTCAGCGCAAGCGCTTTGTCTTCTTCCGTGAACACGCCAACGGTGACACAATACTCAACCAGCGTCCCGTTCGGATCACGCGTGTAAACCGACTTGCACCAGTTGTGATCGATCTCCATCACATCGTGCCCACCCGCCAGCCACATGTCGCGCTTCTCGCGCAAATGCGCCTCGGTCGGCGAATAGAATGAAATGTGGTTCACCCATTCCGGCAGACCCATTGCCTTTGACAATCCGGTTTCGCCCAGATTTGCAAACGCCTCGCCGTGCAGTTCCCAAAACGCGATGAAACGATCAGGCTCAATCTCATAGAAGAAATGCTTCGCCCAGCCGCCATTCGGCGTCGGCCCGACTTCGACCTTCTTGAGATCAAATCCCATGACTTCGCGATAAAAGCGGTCTGTCCCCTTCATATCGCGCGTCACCACTGCCAGATGATGATAGGCCACTGCAAATCCTCCGTTGCGCCGCAAGCATCGTAACGATCCTGCTTCATGTCAATCGGCTTCCTTCAGTTCACCCCCGTGCCACAGCCGCCCCAGCAGCAGCGAAAACCCAAGCGCCACCACGCTGGCGACGCTCATCAACAGATAACCCCAAGCGCCAAAATCGGCGAACAGATGCCCAGAAGCAAACTGCCCCACCGACATGAAAAGCCCGATCGTCACCGCCGCATAAACGCTCTGCGCCGTCCCCACCAAATGCCCAGGCACCGCGCGCGCAATAAAGTGCATCGCCCCCAGATGCGCCGCTCCAAAAGTGCCCGCATGCAGACACTGCACCCCAATCAGCAACCACAGCGGCGGACTGAACGCCACGATGGTCCACCTGAGGATTCCGCACGCAGTCCCGATCACCATCAAGCGCACCGGCCCCAACCACGCGACAATCCGGTTCGAAAAGGAAAACAAAACGATCTCGGCGGCAACGCCAAGCCCCCACAGAAAGCCGATCAGATCGGCGCTGTAGCCCAGCGACTTCCAATTGAGCGTTCCAAAACCGTAGTAGAAAGCATGACACGCCTGCGCGATCCCTGCCGCACACAGAAAGACGATGAAGGCTGGCTGACGCGACAGTGCTCGCACTTCGCCCCAAACGCCGTGCCTATGCGTACTCGCCGTCGCCGCCGCATCGACCGGAAGAAGCAATGACATCGCGAACGAAAACGCCCCGGCCGCAATCAGAATGACCAGAAACAGATCGATCCCATACAAGGCCAGATAGACGCCGCTACCGAAATTCATCACGATGAAGGCCGCCGATCCAAACGACCGCACGCGCCCATAATCAAACTGATGTGTAATCGCGGTCTGCAGCGTGATCCCTTCGATCAGTGGCCCCACTGCCGAAAACGCGATGCTCGACGTGATCGAAAAAATCACCACGAACACGACGCCGGGCAACGCCGCGTAACCCGCATACGAAGCAGCCGCCACTCCCGTCAGAACGATGATCGCCAGCCGGCGCATGGAAAACGCATCGGCCAGAAAGCCAAGCACAGGTCCCGTGACCACTCGCACCAGCCCCATCGCCATCATCAAAAGGCCAATGGACTCCGGAGTGAACCCTTCACTCTCCAGCCACACCGGAAAGAACGGCAAATGCACGCCGCCGATCAGATTGATGCCAATGAAAAACGGAACAAACCGCACCGCCTCTGGGTGCGCGCGCGGAACGCGAAATGACACCATGTTTTACATCGCCGGCAGAAACACTTGCCGCGCCGCGGCGGCATCACGCAGGAATGCCACAATACGCGCCTCAATGTCTCGTGCGTCGTTTTTTTCCGCCTCTATATGCAACGCGATCAACAGCGCTTTCAGCTCCGCATTGGCGTGATCGAGCGTCGCAACATTGACATCCGCATCCTGCGTGCCCGCCGCCGCCAGCAAGCGCTGCCCGAGCTCGCCGCCAACTGCAACGCCCGCATCCGCGAACAACGCCCGCATCGCGGCGTTTTCCTTCACCCGGATATCGGCCGCCCGATTGAACTCCTGCGCCACCATCAGAAGCAGTACGCCAGTGGTCGTGGCCGACCCTTGGCCATACCCGGCCGGCAGGGCTGGCCCCATTTCCATCGCGATCTTCGCGAAAGTGTGATTGAGTACAAGATCGGGGGAAGGTTTCATGACGCGCGCTCCACCAGCATGTCCGCCAGCCGCTTATTGTGAAACGGTAAACAATATAGCCCCGAGAACGCCATCACCGGATCGGTATTCGTTCCCGCCTGATATTCTTTCGCCGACGAAATCCAGATCGCCAAACCCTTCAGCGACGCAAACATCGACCACCACGCCAGTGCCGCCGGATCAGCCCGAAGCCCGCTCGCGCGCTCCCACACGCCAACGCCTTCGTCACGCGTCAGCATCCCGCCGGGATGATCGCGATCCCCCGACCACAACGGATCAAGCGCCCACGCCAGGTCTTCGAGCGGATCGCCCAGATGCGCCATCTCCCAATCCAGCACCGCCCGAATTTTGCCCTGCGGATTAAAGAGAAAGTTTCCCGTCCGATAATCGCCATGCACGATCGACAGGCGCTGAGCCGGTGACGGCGGTTGACGTTTCATCCGCCGGATAGCAGCCCGTGCCACCGGCTGTGGCTCCAGCTCGTCCTCGTCGATGACCTTTTCCCACTTCTCCAGTTCACGGGCCCACGCGACATCGCCAGCAGGCAGCGCGCTCACGCGCGCCAATTCCGACGTCCCAACGTCACGCTTGGCAATGTGGCCGAGGATCGTGAAAAATTGCTCGCCGATGGACCGTCGATGCGGCCCATAGGGATCAGCCGCCAATATCGACCCCGCAGTGCAACCCTCAATCTCTTCCATCACAAAGAACGGCCGCTCCAGCCATTCAAGTTCGCGCTCGAGATACAACGCCCCCGGCACCGGCACATTTGTGTCCTGAAACGAGCGAAAGGCGGCAAACTCGGTTTCCCGCTCCGTCTCGATCAAACTCGAAACCGGATCGCGCCGGAAGATCAGCCCGCGTTCGCCACCGCGTTCGCAGTCGATCCGCACCCGGAAAGTCTCCCGGCTCGCGCCGCCATGAATGCGCGACAATGCCAGCACCAAAATTTTGCCAGCTTCCGGCATCCGGTGACTGAGATAACGGACAATACGCTGCTCAAGATTATCGCTCATTCACTTGGCCACATCCGTCATTGAGGAAAATCCGGCAGGCTTGTACGGCCCGATCACCAACTGCTCTAGCACCCCGCGCCCCTCGCGCTTCAGCCCGTCAGGCCCCGTCAACACCGCATGGCAGAACGCCTGCACATGCAGAAAATGAAACTCCCTGGTGTTCACCTTCGCCGTCTCATAGGCGTCATAGCCAACCCGCAGCTCGCCATGCAGCCGTCCATGCCCCCACTCGGGATGCGTATAGCCAAGCCCGCTCATATAGAAATTCCATTTCGGCGCAAGCTCAATCCTGCAGGCGCCGCCACGCTCATCACTCAAGCTGATCGAAGCTTGCCGCGCATGACGTGTCCCCGATTTATAAACAACTTCCGAGCTGCAGGCCGCCATGTGCTCAACCCCGCCGGCCCCGGTGGGCGCCATGACCGCATGCGTATTCCACGGCTTGCCGTCAACGTCCGCGTTGTTGTGATAGAGCGTGATCCGGTCATCGAAGTTCATCGGCGCCCACAGCCAATAGAACTGTGAAATACCAACCGGCGCCACCGCCTGGCTGTCCGGCGCCCCGACCGGCCGCACCCCCCACGAGCGATCGCGTGTCCCCAGAAAGCGGCTATCGACATCAATGCGCCGACCCTTGACCTCGATCCAGCCGTCATAAGAACCGTTCTGCGTCAGCCGCGTATAGTCCATGATCGTGCGTGGCCCGCTGCGATAAGTGAAGCGCGGCTCTTCAATCGCCACCGACCGCGCCCGAAAAATGATATCCGCCGAAATCCCGTGCTCATTGCTTTCAACCCGCACCCGCAACGATTGCAGCGGCTCGACGACCTCGACATGCAGCGGCCCCACCCGGGTTTCCATGCGCTCCATATGCATCACCCGCGATACCCGCAGATTATGCTGCACCCCATCGACGACCACGCAAAACGCCCCGTCCATCACATTCAACGCCGGATAGACCCCCAGCGCCGCCGCAAAGAACACCGAACCATCCGGCGAATACCCGTTGAAGAAATAGCGGTCATAAAAATTCCGGTCCGTCCCCGAATAGGCAATCGGATCGGCGGTCTGGTGAACAGGATAGTCATCGGCTTTGGTGAGCATGGGGATGGAACTGCCGCTTGGGGGAAACTAAACGTATAGAATGCGATTCAGAATGCTGTGACAAGCATGCTGCGCAAGAATCTCGGGAAAGTCTGTATCAGCGGCTGCCGGAAGAGAACAATCGTCCAAAACCTGACCAGAAGCCCGGTTCCTTCTGCTCAGCCATTCCCGACAACCGCGCCACGCAGGTCTTGCGCGCCTCGGCGTCCATTCCGGTTTCAAGCACCAACTCCTGCATCGTCAGGCGCCGACGGCCTTCCGGCAAGTAGGTAATCAGCCGCTCGCTCGCACCGTCCAATACCCGGTAGGTCAAAGCTACACGGCTGTCGCCGGGCTTGCCCGCCTCACGCTTCACGATTTTCATCCCATTGCGCAATCCCGCCCGGTAACCCGGACTGTCCTGGCGTAATCCCACAATCACATTTCCATTCTGCGCCGTATTGTCGGCATCAAAGCCGCGATCAAATTCAGCGACGTCGAATGTTTCAACTTCTCCACACGGAGCGAAAGTCGCCTCTGCCAACAGCGCCGCGCCACCGTCTCGTACAAGGGTCGCCAGATCGCTTGTCACATCGACCCCAGCCTTTTGCATTTGCGCTGCAAACAGCTCTGTGGTCAGCGCCTTGCTATCGGGTGAGGCCTTCATCTGCGCCTTCATCGCCAGCACGACATCGTCAAGATCGCGCACGCCGTCACCGGCTTGCCGCAACATATGATCCCAACGCATCGCCAACAGCTGCCCGCGCAGATACGGCAATTGTTGCGTATCGGGGTCCGTCCAGAAATCCTTGATGATTTTCACATTGGGCGCCGTGCGCACAGGCGACGCCGCATAGGTGCGCAACGCTTCGTTTAACTCAGCTGTAAACTCTTTCAGACCCCAAAGACCGTCACGCAGCAGCAGCCGTGCGGTGTAAAAATCCGTAAACCCCTCAGACAGCCAGTAGTCGGCAGCTTCATCGTGTTCCGGCATCGCCCCCAGCCGCCGGGGAATCCACGTGTGCAAGTGTTCGTGTGCCAGCAGCCGGTTCAAAAGTGCATCTTCGGCATCGGCAGTCGCGAAAAAAGCAAACGCATCGTCGCGCCCCGTGCCACCCAGCGACGTCGACCCCGCCTCACCGGTAAGCGGCAGCGCCGTCACCAAAAATGCCTTCAACGGATCACCCCAGAAGCGGTGATGGGAATCGATGATGGGCTGCAGCCGGTCTGCAAACGCCTCGTCGCTGAACGGCCACTTGCCGCGCAAGGCAACCCTGATATTGCCGCGCTTCAAAACCCGGAAGTCACCACCAACCAGAACGCTTTCGACGATGTCGCGCAAAACCAGCGGCCGACCCATCGCGCCATGCTCAAGGTCCGACGCAAACGACCAGCCCGCAGGCAGAGATCTCAACTCGAATGACGCTGGAGGGTCGTCGTCGCGTTCAGGCGTTATGAACACGGCATTCCCAAGGACGTGAAAATACCCGGGCTGAACAATCGGCCGGTATTCGTTTGCGCCGTCTGCCCTCGCCTCTCCCGGCCAGTTCTGCACTACCCGGTAGCTGACAAAGAGTTTCGCGCGCGGCCGGTGCCGGACAATGCGCCTGGCGGGATCTCCCGACGGCACAACATCGCCACCGGCAATTTTCAGATCGCGAATGCCTTCATAGAGCTTGGTCTTTCCGCCCCACTCATTCGGCAAAAGCACAACTGTGTCGCCATCGTCTTCCCCGTCGAATCGCAACTCGACGTTCAGCCCCACCAACCCCTTGGAACTCATGACCGGCGTCAACGCGTACTGCACCGAAGCTTCGGCGTGCGCAGCCGCAACCTGGGCCACATACAAAAGTACAAAAGTGAAAATCAGCCGCATGAAGTCCCCTTGATGTGCCTCAGGGGAAGAACACAACGACGCACCTCGCAACAAACTTTTAGATCACGCACACTGGTCTCTCGACTTCTTGCTGCTTTGCGCTACATCTGCGCTAAATCAGCCGCAAGGCAATGGGGTAAATCGTTCTATGGAAGAAAACTTTGCCGTCGTCGGCGCCGGAATTGCGGGATTGGGGACCGCTATGGCGTTGGCGCGTGAGGGGCGTCACATTACCCTCATCGACCGCGACCCGCCGCCGCCTGCCAACGTCGAAACCGCCTTCGAGACCTGGGAGCGCAAGGGCGTCACCCAGCTTCGCCACAGTCACGTGTTCCTGGGCTGTCTGGTTGCGTTGATTCGTAAAAAGCATCCGCGTCTGCACGCCATGCTGCGTGAAGCCGGCGCGCGCGAGATCGGCTTCGCAGAAAGCCTGCCTCCCTTGCTGCGGCCAGCTTACAACACAGGCAAAAACACAGACGACGCCGATCTGGCGTTTCTGTTTTCCCGCCGCACGACACTCGAACACATCATGCGCGCCTATGTCGAGTCCCTTCCCGGCGTGCACTTCATAACCAGCGCCCGCGTGCGCAACCTGACCATCACCAGGACAAACGGCAAAACCGCTGTGACGGGTGTTGTGATCGAGCAGGAAGGGCAACCGGACGCGACCTTGAGTGCAAACATCGTCGTCGATGCGACAGGCCGCAATACACTCATGGTCGATTGGCTGCGAGAGCGTGGTGTCGCAATCGAGGAGGAAAGAAGCCCCGCGGGTATTCTCTATTTCACCCGTCACTACCGTCTGCGTGAAGGACAAGACGAACCCCCGCGCGATGCAATTCCGGGTGCCGGTGATTTGGGCTACATCAAATTTGGTGTCTTCGCCGCCGACAATCGCCACTTCTCGATCACGCTCGCAGTGCCCGAAATAGAGTCGAAACTGCGAACGGCCGCCGTCGATCCCAAAACCTTCGACGCGATCTGCGCCCAGATACCCGGCGCCGGACGCTGGACCGATCTCAAGCGCGCTGAACCCGTGACCAAAGTCTTCGGCATGGGAAATCTCCACAACGTCTGGCGCCATTTCGTAAAAGCCGGTGAGCCCGTGGTGTTGAATTTCTTCGCCGTTGGTGACGCCTGCATGCGCACCAACCCGCTTTATGGCCGCGGCTGTTCTTCGGCCGTGATGCACGCGCATATTTTGGGCGACGTTCTGGATCAAACCGCCGACGCCCGATCGCGCGCAATCGAATTTGACAAGCGCTCGCGCTTGACCCTGCGCCCTTTCTGGGACGCCATCGTCAAGCAGGATTTGGGTGCGATCCGCAGAGCGCACAACGAGCAACAGCCGGGCTACAAGCCACGCTGGAAAGCGCGCCTCATCAAGAGCTTTGCCGAAGACGCCGTTGGGCCAGCCACCCGTTCAAGCGTCAGCGTCTATCGCGCCATCATGAAAGCCTTTCACATGCTGGAAACGCCCACCACCTGGCTCAAGCAACCGTTGATTGTTTTGCGCGTGCTTTTGACCTGGGCAACGCCCAAGCGCTTCAAGCGCGCGCTATACCCGCCGAATCCAGGACCCGGGCGTACCGAAATGCTCTCAAGCCTTGGCCTCATTCAATCCGTCTAAACCGCACGGGAAGCGCTCATGTCCGTCAATTGGAAGTCCCCCCGCTACGTCGAAACCAACGGCATTCGCATGGCCGTCTTCGAACAGGGTCAAGGCATCCCCGTTATCATGTGCCACGGCTTCCCGGAACTGGCTTATGCCTGGCGCCACCAGATACCGGCCATCGCCGCGGCGGGCTTTCGTGCCATCGCTCCCGATCAACGCGGTTATGGAAACACCGATCAACCGCAAGCCATCGAATCCTACGATATCCATCACCTGACAGGTGATCTCGTGGGAATGCTTGATGCGCTTGAGATTGAAAAGGCGGTCTTCGTTGGCCACGATTGGGGCGGCGCGATCACCTGGGCTATGCCGTTGCTTCATCCAACGCGCGTCGCCGGTGTCATCGGCGTCAACACCCCCTTCCTGCCGCGCGCCCCCATGGACCCGATCGCTCTCATGCGCGCCGCCTATGGCGAGGACATGTACATCGTCTACTTCCAAAAGCCCGGCGTCGCCGACAAGGCCCTGGCCGCCGACCCCGGCAAAACGCTGCGCCTGTTCTATCGCAGGACCGGCATGACCATCGCTGAATTCGACAAGCGCCCGGCGGAAGAACGAAACCTGGCACTCGTTCACGCCCTGCAAAGTGACGAAGGCCTGTGGCCCGGCGAACCGCTGCATACCCAAGACGAACACGAATTCTTCGTGAACGCATTCACGCGCACTGGCTTTACCGGCGGCATAAACTGGTATCGCAATTTCACCCGCAATTGGCATTCAATGGAGGGCGTGACACAAAAGGTTGATTGCCCCGCGCTGATGGTGATGGCGGAAAACGACATTGTTCTGCGCCCATCTCTCGCCGACGGAATGGAAGTCTTCGTGCCAGATCTGGAAAAGCACCTGATCAAGAACTGCGGCCATTGGACCCAGACCGAAAAGCCTGACGAACTCAACCGCGTCATGATCGATTGGCTCAAGCGCCGTTTCGGTTAAGCATAATACGTACTCTTTTGCGAGTGGCCAGAAACCACGCTATAGTGCGCGCACCTGCGACCGGATCGTAAAACGCCAATGCCGCAACTCGCAACATTAACCGCTGACACCATGTTCACAGTGTTGAACTACGGCGTCCTGCCGTTCTGGGCTCTACTCATATTTCTCCCGCATGCGAAGCTCACAGAAGTTCTCGTGCATTCGGTATTTGTACCGTTAGTACTCGGCGTCACCTACGCTTGGCTCTTGGCGACCGCACTCTCGGGCCCCACCCCCATACCCGAAGGCGCCAGCTTCATGACGCTGCAAGGCCTGACAAAAATTTTCTCTGTTGAAACCGCCCTTGTCGCCGGTTGGGCGCATTATCTGGTTTTCGATCTGTTCATCGGGGCCTGGCAGGCCCGCGACGCGCAGCGTGTCGGCCTGCACCACCTCATCATCGCTCCCTGCCTACTCGTGACACTCGTCGTTGGTCCGGTTGGCCTGCTGCTCTATTTCATGATCAGAGGCATCTCAGGCAAAGGCGGCTGGAGCCTATTTGAAGGTTAGGCCACTCAACCTCTCGCTTGCCGTCCACAGCTTCCGCGCAATGTCTTCGTCATAGGATACGGGCGACGACTTCACCGCCTTGCATTTGTCGAAATATTGTCCGCTCACGCCTTCAACCTCCGGCGCACTCGCAAGATAAACACTCGTCTTTGCACCGTTGTCCTGCGAGATCGCAGCAACTGACTTTGCCAGTCCGATGGCAAACCGCAACCACCCGCCATTGTTGTTGCCGAAGGCCGAAGCAACAAATCCCGGATGCAGGCAATTCACGCTCACGCCCGAACCGTCCAGCCGCCGCGCCAGTTCATACGAGAAATAGATGTTGGCAAGTTTGGATTGGCCATAAGCCGTCCAGCCTGAATACCGCTTCGCGTTTTGCAGGTCATCAAGGTCTAACCGCGCCCCTAGATGCGCCGCCGACGCGACATTCACAATGCGCGCCGTACCCGCCGCTTTCAAAAGATCCACCAGCAGGGTCGTCAAGGAAAAATAGCCCAGATGGTTGAGCGCCAGCGTTTGTTCAATTCCATCTTCGCTCACGACGCGCTTGTGAAACATTGCACCCGCATTGTTCACCAGCACATCCAGACGCTTCAACCGCTCCTTTAATGAGTCCGCCACGTGCTGCGCACCCTTTCGTGACGATAAATCCCCCCGCACGAAATGAATGTCGTCCTTGCCCGTCAAGGCGCGCAATTCACGAACCACGCTGTCGCCCTTCGCAGCATTGCGCCCAATCAGAGTAACTTTCGCGCCCAGTCTGGCCAACTCTCGTGCCGTGACCTTTCCAATGCCATCCGTCGCACCCGTGACAACAACGTCTTTTCCTTGCAAGCTCACGTTCATATCCCTTCAATGCGCCGCATCGTTTACACAACAGTAACTACGCCGGACACCCATCTAGATAAACAAATCAGCAAAACTATTCCATCAACCAATCTGAAACTGCTTTTGGTCTAAGGTGCACCCAGCGTCAAGTAAGCCAGTAACCGCATTTCCCCGGGGTGTTTCATGAAAGTTCTAGTCGTCGACGATTACAGCACAATGCGCCGCATTATCCGCAACCTGCTCACGCAGATCGGATACACGGAAATTGATGAAGCCGCAGACGGCGGCGACGCCCTGGCGAAACTGCGCGCCGTGCACTATGGCCTGGTCATCTCCGACTGGAACATGGAACCGATGACTGGCTACGACCTGCTCAAGCAAGTCCGCGCCGATGACAAGCTCAAATCGACGCCCTTCATCATGGTGACCGCCGAATCCAAAACCGAAAACGTCATTGCTGCCAAGAAGGCGGGCGTCGATAACTACATTGTCAAACCCTTCAATGCAGCAACCCTGCAACAGAAGATCAATTCCGTCTTGACACCGGCTAAGCCGAACTAGGACTACACACATGCCTGCAGTTCAAATCGCCCAGTCGGTCGACTTTTTCGAATCATTGGAGAGAGCCGTTCGCGACACTTCGCGCGGACAAGCGTTCCTCGATGAGTATGCCCGCCGCATCCGCACAGTGGAAAACCTGTCAATTTTGCAGGCGATTGAGCGCTTAAGTGCAGCCGCAGAGGAACGATCACACCCATCCAATCTCGACGTCTTGCGCCGTGAACTCGAGAGCATGGCGTATTCGATCCAGCAGACGCGCAAAGAAATTGCTTCAATCAAACCGCAAGGCGAAGCCAGCAATCGCATAGTCAATGCAACCGAAGAGCTGGACTTTGTTCTGAAATCGACCGAACGCGCCACCGCTGAAATACTCTCGGCCGCCGAACGAGTTCTCGCCATCGCAGGCGAACTGAAAACGAAAGGCTCGGACACCGTCCTCTGCGACGAGTTGGAGATGCAGGGCACAGATCTGATGATGGCTTGTTCATTTCAAGATTTGACCGGTCAACGCATGTCCAAGGTCGTCAACACGCTGCGCTACCTCGAGCTTCGCGTCAACGCGATGATCGATATCTGGGGAATCACATCTGACGAAGGCAGCTCCATCCCATCCAACCCCCTCGACAAACGCCCCGATGCGCATTTGCTGAATGGCCCGGCCCGCGAAGGGGACGGTTCCGGCCAAGACGATGTAGATCGCCTATTTAGCGGCGCTGATGCTACGGCCACGGAAGAACTGGCCACAATGCCCGTTGGACCGGCCTCGCAAAACGACATCGATCAATTGTTCGAATAATTCCGGCAACCCCCCCCCGGCAAACACCCCCCGGCAAACACCATCGTGTGATACGGCCGTGACCCGGCCGCGTCTTGCCATTCGCTCCGGAGCACGCGAAAACCCTGCGTGGGCTTTCCCTAGCGCTCCGCCGAGGCACATGACATTTCGCAATCTCAGACTTCTCGCTCGCCTCTTCAAGCGGCTCATAGCGCTGTCCGGCGCCATGGCCTTCACGGGGTGCGCCATACCGGGCCCCAGCGCCCGCGAAGATGTGATGGACAAACACGCCCCCCGCCAAGAGCTACGCCTGACCGCAGGCTACGCATTGAGTTTTGCTGAAGCAGGCGACATGGACGGCCAACCCGTCATCTTCGTACACGGCACGCCAGGTGACGCCGGTGCCTGGGCCGACTACATGATGAACGTACCCAAAGGCTACCGCTACATCACACTTGATCGTCCAGGATTTGGCCGCAGTGGTCCCGCCGGTGCGGTAACTTCACTAACCGCCCAAGCCAATGCCATTGCCGAACTCATACGCCGACTTGGCCCAAAACCCGCGGCACTTGTCGGACATTCTCTCGGCGGCCCCATCATTGCCCAAGCGGCAGCCGATCACCCTGCACTCGTCGCCGCCCTCGTGATCGTCGCAGGTTCTCTCGATCCCGCCCAGGAAAGTGTGCCCTTCATCCAGTATGTCGGCGACACCTGGCCGTTGAGTGCAATATTGCCGCGCTCGTTGCGAAACGCCAACCGAGAGGTCATCGTGCTTGAACCCCAGCTCAAAGCACTCGCCGCGCGCCTGTCCACTCTCAAACTGCCGGTGACGATCGTGCATGGCACAAAAGATGACTTGGTGCCGTTCGCAAATGTTGCGTTCATAAAAACCCATATGACCAACGTGACGAACATGGATGTCACTGTCCTAGAGGGTCAAAGTCATTTCCTGCCGTGGAACTCGAAAAAGCAGGTTGACGCCGCAATCATGAAAGCCCTGGCGATGCAGAAAACGCCTTCACAATGATCGACTCCACCGGCACATTGATTTTGGCATTGGGGTCGAGTCCGTGGGCCGTGGCACTCGCCATCATCGCGGCAACTTTTGTCCTCGAAGACGTCGCGATTGTCGCCGCCGCGCTCCTGGCTGCCGATGGAACAATCCCGCCTTCCCTCGCACTCGCAGCATTGGTTGCCGGCATATTCGCAGGCGATCTCACCCTCTATGGCCTGGGTGCGGCGGCGCGCTCGCAACCATGGGCGCACCGCTTCATCGGCGAACGCCGGATGAATAAGGGTAGAGCCTGGTTGAAGCGCCGCTACATCAGCGCCCTCATCGGCGCACGCTTTATGCCCGGATTCCGTCTGCCAACTTACGCGGCCAGCGGTTTCCTGCAACTGCCGCTTCTTCCATTTGCAACAGTGGCAGCCTTTGCCGGGTTTGTCTGGACAACGATCATCTTTGCGCTGGTATTTTTCTTTGGGCTCATGATTCTGGATGCCTTGGGCGTTTGGCGTTGGCTGATCGCCGCCGCATTGCTGACCTTGGTGTTTTTCGGTCCCCGCCTGACCGAGATGCTGCTGCCGCCCGCTATCCGCGACTCTCCAAATGAGTGACCGCGTCCGCAATGAAATCCGCGTGCCCCATCAAGGCATGCCGCCATTCGACACGGCGGGACCGCCTGTTTCATACTTCGAATTCTGGCCGCAATACTATTTCTATGCCCCGATGGTGCTCTATTGGTTGTGGTTGTCTGTGCGCTATGGCGGGATCACGTTGCCCACCATTTCCAATCCGCTTTTTCCAATGGGCGGCTGGATCGGCGAATCCAAATGTTCGGTGTTTGAGCACGCAGGATCATACGCCCGTAACTTCATCGCCCCTTGGGGACTGCTCCAGCGGACCCCCGGCGTCACCCCCACCCAAGCACTCGACACGGCAACCAAAGCTGGATTGAAATTCCCCTTTATCGCCAAACCCGACATAGCCTGCAGGGGTGTCGGCGTGCGGCGCATCCGTACCACCGAGGAACTTGGCGCCTACATCGAGGCCTTCCCAACCGGCGAAAACATTCTCCTCCAGGCGCTTGCCGATTTCGAAGGGGAAGCCGGCATCTTCTACATGCGCAAACCAAACGAAAACCGAGGTCAAATCACATCCATAACGCTGAAGTATTTTCCCTATGTCTACGGCAACGGCGTATCAACATTGGCCGGACTCATCGCAGCCGATCCACGTGCGGGAAAACTTCAACACATTTACCTGCCCCGCCACCGCGACCGCTTGGACTGGATCATTCCCAAAGGCCACCCCTTCCGCATCGCCTACACCGGTAGCCACAGTCGCGGCACGATTTTTCGCAACGGCAATCACCTGATCACCGAAGCGATGACCGACGCCTTCGACCGCATCGCCAAAGATATAAAGGAATTCCATTTCGGCCGCTTCGACGTCCGCTTCGCTACCATCGAAGACCTGCAAACCGGTCGAAATTTCAGCATTGTTGAAGTCAACGGTGCAGGCGCCGAAGCCACCCACATCTGGGACCACAAGACCACATTGCCCGAGGCATATGGCGCGCTGATGCACCAATACAAGGCTTTGTGGGAAATCGGTGCCCAGAATGCCAGGCGCGGCTTCAAGCCAGAGCGCCTGAGCGACCTCATCAAAGCCTATCGCCATGAGCACCGCCTTTGGGCACAATACCCCCTGACTGAGTGATTTGGCAGGCACGATGCGCGCAGAAAAACCTTTGCCCGAAGTCGACGAGTTCTCCTACGCCTCGCCCGAAGACCCGCGCTTCAAGCGCCTGGTGATTCAACTGATCGAGCGCATATCGGGGCAACCCGAACTCAAGCGCATGTATCTCGAACACCAGAACCACCCCCGTCAGGGCGAGAGCTTCTGGCAAGCCGCTGTCCGAAATCTCAAACTCAACATCGATGTCAACGAAGACGCGCTCAACGAAATTCCAGCCACCGGCCCCGTCATCCTGGTCGCCAATCATCCTTTCGGCGTCCTTGACGGGTTGATGATCTGCTGGCTGGTAGCGCGCGTGCGCAAAGACTTTAAGGTGCTCACCAACGCACTGCTCAACCGCGCCGAAGAAATCAAGCCGTTCTTGTTACCCATCGATTTCGAAGAAACCAAAACAGCGCTCGAAACCAACATCAAAACGCGCACCGAAGCCAAGA
>VFKO01000526.1 GCA_009885515.1 Rhodobiaceae bacterium
CTGATCACCGACCTGGTGCAAATCCAGGCCGATGGCGCCGAGCTCAGTGACGCGGAGATCTGCATCAACGCCTCTGCCCTGCTCGTCGGCGGCAATCTGACCACCACCGATCTCATCGGCAACGGTGTCTATGCGTTGCTGAACAATCCAGGCGAACTCGACAAGCTCAAAGCTGATCCAACGCTTGCCAGTAACGCGGTCGAAGAAATCCTGCGCTTTGAATCGCCGATCTCGCTGACCTCGCGCGTCGCCTCGCGCGAAATGGAAGTGGGTGGCTGTCCCGTGCACAAGACCCAACCGATGATGACTTACCTGCGCGCCGCCAACCGCGATCCGGAAGTGTTCGCCGACCCCGACCGTTTCGATATCACCCGCAAGCACGTCGCCCACGTCGCCTTTGGCGGCGGTGCCCATATCTGCATCGGCGCCCCTCTGGCGCGCATGGAAGCGCAAGTGGCGTTGCCGATGCTGTTCGAGCGTTATCCAAGTCTGCGTCTCGCCAAGCAGGATTTCGTCTGGCGCTCGATGCCGGGGTTCAGGGGGTTGGAGAGTTTGGTGGTTGAAGGCTGATCGGTCACCACGTCGTACGGAGCAATAATGGCAGTCCATCTGGCAACACTTCTCGAGGCGCTGGCTGAGCGCTACGGCAGCGAAACCGCATTGATTCACGGTACGACGCGGCGCACCTATGGTGAGCTCGAGTGCCGATCCGCCCGTCTCGCCCGTGCCTTTGCCGATGCAGGACTGATGGTCGACTCGAAGGTCGCTATCTACAGTCTCAACCGGCCCGAATGGTTGGAAGCTATGTTTGCCGCCTTCAAGATCGGCGCTGTGCCGGTCAATGTGAATTATCGCTACGGCGAGAACGAAGTTCTGTATTTGCTCGACAATGCCGATGCCGAAGCGGTGGTGTTCGAAGCGCGCTATGCGCCGGTGCTGCGAGCGATTGCCGGACGATTGCCCAAGCTCAAACTCCTGGTCGAACTCTGCGATGACAGCCCGGAGCATTTGGATGGCGCCCGGTCTTTCGAAGACTTAATCGCAGCAAACGAGCCTCTCGCCCCAATCGAACACGGGCCTGACGAAATCTACATGTTCTACACCGGCGGCACGACGGGGATGCCAAAGGGCGTGATGTGGCGTCACACCGAGTTTGTGGACCGGAACTTGCCCGGGCATGCCGCACGCTTTGGCGATCTTGGTTTAACGCAGCCAACCACACTCGATCACTGCCTCGCCAACATCGATGTCATTCGCAAGAATAAACGCTATACGACGATGGCTGTTGCCTGTCCCTTCATGCACGGCGTGGGCATGTGGGGCGGCGCGATTGCTCCGTTGACGACAGGTGGGGTTGTTGTCACCGTGCCCGGCGTTCAATTCGACGCCCATCGGCTTTGGCAAACCGTCGTCGAGACCGGTGCGAGCGCCATCATGATCGTCGGAGATGCCTTTGCCAAACCGATGTTACGGGCTTTGAATGAAGCCGAAGCGGCGGGACGCCCGTATGATATCTCCAAACTGAAACGCATCGGATCCTCGGGCGTTATCTGGTCGACCGAAGTCAAGCAAGCCTTGCTGGCAAGACACGATATGGAACTCATCGATACTTTGGGCTCCACCGAAGGTGGAGGTGGCGTTTCGATCATGACGCGCGCCAATCCGGCGCCGACGGCGCGGTTCGCGATCACGCCGACGACCAGAGTGCTCGCCGACGACGGCCAAGACGTTCAGCCCGGTTCTGGCCAAGTGGGCGCGGTGGTTGCAGGCGGCATCGTGCCGCTGGGCTATTACAAGGACCCTGAAAAGAGCGCCAAGACGTTTCACACCATCAACGGCGTACGCCACACAGTCACCGGCGACTATGCCCGCGTCGAAGCCGACGGCGCGATCACGCTTCTCGGCCGCGGCAGCCAATGCATCAACACTGGCGGCGAGAAGGTTTATCCCGAAGAAGTCGAGGAAGCGCTAAAGCGCCATCCCGCTGTGGGCGACTGCCTCGTCGTCGGCGTCCCCGACGCCCGCTTTGGCGAAAAGATCGTTGCCGTCATTTCACTAGACGAGAAGCAGGCCACGACCGACGAAGACCTTATCCAATCGGTAAAGCAGCAGATTGCCGCCTACAAAGCGCCGCGCCAAATCATACGTGTCCCCATCGTCCGCCGCGCCCCTAACGGCAAAGCCGACTACGGCTGGGCGAAAGAGACGGCGCGGCAATCCCCTGCGGCTTGACGCCCTGAATTCTCCCAATTTCGTAACCGCAGTCACAGAGTTTCGGGTTGCCTTGTAGATTCTCCCTGCTTTCATCTGCCGTTCATCAGGCTGGCGGTATTTCCGCGGCACCCAAAACGGGGACGATTGGAAATCGCGGAGGAAGAACTATGAAGAAGACCATTTTGGCGACCACTGCCGCAATATTGTTGTTCACGTTCGCAGGCGTAACGCCTGCCTTGGCGTGGGACAGAATCGGCGAGCGTATTGTGACCGATCGCCTGGATGTCGATGTCATTCACTTGCCGGGCAACCGGAAATTCAGCCGCATGAAAGTGTGTGTAAAACACAATCCGGTTCATTTCTATGATTTCGACATTTTCTTCCGCAACGGCGGCCACCAGGACGTCAACGTCCGTTCCCGCATCAACGCCGGTGCGTGCGCGCGCAACATTGATTTGAATGGCGGGCAACGCAACATCGATCGCATCAAGTTCAAGTACGAAGAAACCAACTGGTTCATTGGCCGAGCCGAGGTTGAAGTCTACGGCGAGTAATCGCCTCTCACACGAACTGCAGTCCGCAGCCGCACATTATTCGTTGTGCGGCTGTTTTCTTTGGCAAACGGTCGGAACCTGTGGCTTTATACGCCGAGTCAGTATTTGTCCGCGTCGGAGGATTGTATGCCGGGATTGGAATTTTTTGCGTCAGAGCATGTCGCCAGCTACCTGACGTTGACCTTTCTGGAAATCGTCCTAGCCGGCGACAATCTGGTTTTGATCGCGATCCTGGCCGGCAGGTTGCCTGAACACCAACGTCCACTGGCCCGGCGCTTGGGGCTTTTTGCGGCGGTTGCTACCCGGTTGTTGCTTCTGTTCTCGTTGTTCTGGCTCTCTCATCTGGAAACGCCGCTTGCGTTCGAGGTGGGGGGCATGCCGCTTGCCGTCACACCGCGCCAACTGGTCTTTGGTTTTGGCGGTCTGTTTCTCATCTGGAGGGCGATTGTTGAAATTTCAAATATGCTTGGCTCCGGTGGGAGGCATGCAGGTTCCGGAATGAAGGTCGTTCACGCGGGTTTCACGATCACGATTCTGCAGATCGCGATATTCGACGTGATTTTCTCTCTCGACAGTGTCATCGCCGCCATCGGCATCGCGCAACATGTCGAAGTCATGGTTGCAGCTATCCTGACGGCCACTGCGGTCATGTTTTTCCTTGTCAATCCAATCTCGAATTTTATCGAGCGTTTCCCGCTGGTTAAACTGATCGCGTTAAATTTTCTTGTTCTCATCGGCGCGTTGCTCGTGGCCGATGCGGTGGGCGTCGACGTCCCGCACTTCGCTTTCTATGGGGCTCTTGCGTTGAGCGTGGTGGTGCAGACCGTCTACCTCTGGGTCCGTGATATGCGCCCCGGAGTCCGCTTGGCTCTGATGCTGCTGACGCTAGCAGCAGCGGGTATCATCGCCGCGTCCCAGATGATGGATTTGTCACCATTCATCGGCCAACAAGCGGCGACAACTCTTCACGGTCTAGTCAGCGACGTCATGGTGTGGCTGCAAAAAACAATCGACTGGCTGCAAACCAACCTGGCGAAGATGTAGACGCAGTTTTCATCACGAAGACACGAAGGCCGCGAAGGATTCACAAAGCAACAATTCGCATACGGGTTGATCGCTTGGGCGCGGCGCGCCCGATTCTTTCATCTTCGTGAACCCTTTGTGTCCTTTGAGCCTTCGTGGTGAATCTTTTTTCTCCCCTAAATCAAATCTCCACCCGCCGCACTCGCCGTCGTGCCGTGTGCTTTGTACGCCTTGATCACATTGCGCCCCGTCGTCCAGCGGTGGACTTCGTCGGGGCCGTCGACCAGGCGTTGGGAGCGGATGTGGGTGTACCAAGCGGCCAGGGGCGTGTCGCGGCTGTAGCCCAGGGCGCCGTGCAGCTGGATGGCGGTGTCGACGACCTTGTGCACCATGTGTGCGAGGAACACTTTCGCGATGCCGTTTTCCTGGCGCAGATCCATGCCCTTCTCGGCTTTATACGCGATGTGCAACAGCATCAGGCGGGCGATGTAGAGTTCGCTGGCGCAATCGGCCAGCATGAACTGCACCGCCTGGCGCTCGTCGAGTTTTTTGCCGAAGGTCGTGCGCGTGGTGACGTGCGCCACTGCCATGTCGAGGGCGCGCTGCGCCATCGCCACATTGTGCATCCCGTGGCGCAGCCTGCCGTAAGCCAATCGATGCTGGCCCATGCTGAAGCCCTTGCCCTCGCCGCCAAGCAAATTCTCCGCCGGCACTTCGAGGTTTTTAATATCGATTTCCGCGTGCCCGCCGCCCAGAATGTGCGACAGCGGACCCTCTGCCGCCATGGTTGGAATATTGCGCACAATGCGATAGCCGGGATTGGGGAGTTCGACCAGAAAGGTCGAGAACTGTTGGTGGCGCGGCGCATCGGGATCGGTCTTGGCCATAACGAGCGCGATGTCAGCGACGCTCGCGGCTGACGAAAACCACTTCTCGCCGTTGAGTACATATTTGTCGTTGCCAAGCTTGTCGGCGCGCGTCTGCATGCCGGTGGCGTCGGCGCCGGAAACCTTCTCAGTCATCGAATAGCAGATGCGCTTTTCGCCGTTGAGCAGGGGTTTCAGGAACTTTTCCTTTTGAAATTCTGTTCCGTGTTCGAGCAAGGTCAACATGGTGGCATCGTCGGGCCCTTGCGTATTCATTGACAAGGCGCCGACGTAGCTCTCACCCAGCTCCATCTGCACCAGCGCATTGGCGAGCGGACCCAGCCCCATGCCGCCATGCGCCTTGGGGATGAACGGGCACCAAAGCCCCTGCGCCCGCGCCTTTTTGCGCAAAGCGGCGAGCGTGGTTTTGTAGTCCGCGCCCTCTATCAGCGCCTTTTCGGCGGGCACACACTCGTCATGCACCCACTGGCGCACCTTCTCGCGGATTGCTTTAGCTTCGGCGGGAATTTCGAAATCGATGGCCATTGGTGATGTTCTCTATTGAAATGAAGGCAGGGATCCGGAAAGTGCACTGGACCCGTATATTCATGCCGCCGCCTAAGTCCAAGGTCAATTCTTGTCAGGTTACAGCTTTATGCTAATGGCTGGGCGATG
The DNA here is from genome assembly GCA_009885515.1 of Rhodobiaceae bacterium. Classification (GTDB taxonomy): domain Bacteria; phylum Pseudomonadota; class Alphaproteobacteria; order Micropepsales; family Micropepsaceae; genus SZUA-430. Next base: position 5,333 of record VFKO01000526.1, read on the forward strand.
TGACCTGTAGCAACAAATCTGGGGCGTCAAAGTCAGTGAGTGCGGCCAGGGTTCTGGTCCGGCGGTGGGTCGTGAGCGGACGGCGATAATGAGAATTGCATTGCAAGGTGATGACTTCACCCGGCGCGGGGCGCTTGGACTGGCAGCCGGGGCGATGGTAACAGTACAGGCGAACGCAATGAGACTGGTGCCGACGGGAGAAAAGGCAATGGAACGTGTTCTTGGAATTGGGGGCTTCTTTTTCCGGGCGAAGGACCCCAAGGGGCTGGCGAAATGGTACAATGACAATCTCGGTATCGCACTTGTGCCCGACAGCTACGATGGGCCAGCCTGGGAAACAGCGGCGGGGACCACCGTTTTCGCTCCATTTTCGCAAGACACGTCCTATTTCGGCGACATGCGGCTGCAATGGATGATCAACTTCCGCGTTCGTGATCTCGACAAAATGGCGGCGCAATTACGGGCGAGCGGCTCGGCGGTGGAGATTGATCCTGAAACCTATCCCAATGGCCGCTTTGCCAAAACTGCCTATCCCGAAGGCAACCCGATCCAGCTTTGGCAACCGGACAGCAAGGCTTTGGGATAGACGCGTTGAGCATGACCGTTGCGCGGTGTGAGGGGACCATGCCCATACTGACGCCTCTCGACATTGAAGGGCATGCACCATGAAATTCGGCGTCTTCTATGAAATGCAATTGCCCAAGCCGTGGCTTCCGGGCGACGAGCGGCGGCTTTTTCATGAGGCACTGGCGCAGGTCGAGCTCGCGGACCGTTTGGGGTACGACTATGCTTGGGAGGTCGAGCATCACTTCCTCGACGAGTATTCGCATTCCTCGGCGCCGGAAGTCTTTCTGGCAGCTGCCGCCGCGCGCACCAGGCGCATTCGCCTGGGACACGGTATCCGGCAGGTGATCCCGAACTATAATCACCCCGCGCGCACTGCCGAGGCTTTGGCGACACTCGACATCATGTCGGACGGGCGGGTCGATTTCGGCATCGGCGAAGGCGCGACGCGGCTTGAGCTCGGTGGCTTTTACATTCCGGCGCGGGAAAAACGCGCCATGGCGATCGAGGCGGGCGAGCAGATCGCCAACATGATGGTCATGGACCCCTATCCGGGCTTTGAAGGCAAGTATTTCAAAATGCCGTGCCGCAATGTGTTGCCTAAACCCGTGCAGGCGCCGCATCCGCCGATGTGGATGGCCTGCACCAATAGGGACACGATAAAAGTGGCAGCGTCGCTGGGTGTGGGCGCACTGGCCTTTGCCTTTGTCAATCCGGAAGAGGCCCGCGCCTGGAGCGAGATCTATTATGGCATCATCGCCTCTGACGCTTGCCTGCCTATCGGCCATTCGGTCAACGCCAACATTGCGATGGTGTCGTCGTTCTCAATGCACCACGACCGGGCTGAGGCGATCCGGCGCGGCCACGAGGGCTTTGAGTTTTTTGGCTACGCACTGAACGCCTTGGTGGCGCGCGACACTGTTCCTGGCCGGACGAATTTATGGGGCGAGTATCTGGCGTTGCGTGGCAACCGCACTGAAGAACTCGCCGCTGCCGCCAACCGCGCGCCAAGCGGTTCGGGTATCGGCACGCCCGATGATATGCGCCTGCACCTGCGCGCTTTTCAGGCGGCGGGCGTCGACCAGGTGATCTTCATGCAGCAGGCAGGCCGCAATCGCCACGACCACATCTGCGCTTCGCTGGACCTCTTCGCCGCCGAAGTGATGCCGGAGTTCAAGGCGCAGGTGGAGGAACGCGAAGCAGCAAAGGCGAGGCGTCTGGCACCCCACATCGAGGCCGCCCTCGCGCGCAAAGTGCGCATGCCGGCGCTTGCCGATGGCGACATCCCAATCGTCCGCGCTTCCGTAGCGCAAGC
>VFKO01000017.1 GCA_009885515.1 Rhodobiaceae bacterium
AGCGTTGAGCGCGCATTCAAATAGCGCCTCCGGTTTTCGGTATCACCCAACGTCAGCAAAATCTGCGCCACCGTCAGGCCATGCGCCGCCAGCGCCTCGCTCCACGCCCGCGCCAGCGCGATCTGGCCAACCGCCGCTGCAGCCTGCGCTTCCTCAAGCTTCAAAGCACCTGATGTCAGTTTCAAAGCGCGCCGTCCCAGTGCAATCGCGCCTGATGAAACCAGCACAACATTCTGTCCCCGCGCCTTGATGCGTGCGACGTCGCCCGCAAACGCTGTCAGCCATGTGTGCGCCAGCCTGCCTGTCACGGCATCGACCAGTGTTGAGGATCCGATTTTGACGACAAGCGTGTGCGCGGATGTGAGCCTGTCGCTCACGGCGACCAGCCCCGCTCAGTCGGCGGCCCCTCCGACTCTTCTTGCCGCTCCAGGGCCCGCACAGCCTCGGGGTCGGCGTGATAGGTGGGCGGATTTTCACGCCGTGCATCGGCAATCGCCGCTGCAAGCTCGCGCAGAATTTCGGTCAACCCTACGCCCTGTTCACCCGAAAGCGGCAACGCGATGACGCCCGCGATTTCGGCCAAAGCGCGCCGCTTGCGCTCCATATCACCCGAACTCATCAAATCGATTTTGTTCAGGCCCACCACTTCGAACTTGTTCTCGAGGCCATGCCCATACGCGGTAATTTCGTTGCGCACAGTGGCATAAGCTTTCGCGATCTCTTGGGCCGGCAACCCGCCATCAACCAGATGCAGCAACACACTACAGCGTTCGGCATGACCCAAAAACCGGTCGCCAAGCCCCACACCTTCGTGCGCGCCCTCAATCAATCCAGGCAAGTCAGCGATCACGAATTCAACCTCATCGACCGCAGCCACACCCAATTGCGGATTGAGCGTCGTGAAAGGATAGTTGCCGATCTTTGGCCGCGCGCTGGTAACGGTAGACAGGAACGTCGACTTCCCCGCGTTCGGCTGCCCGATAATTCCAACATCGGCAATCAACTTCAGCCGCAGCCAGATTGTGAACTCTTCACCCTTTTCGCCCGGCGTCGATTTGCGTGGCGCCCGGTTGGTCGAACTTTTGAAATGCGCATTCCCAAGACCGCCTTCGCCACCGCGTGCCACGGCGAATTCTTCACCCGCGCGCGTCAGGTCATAGAGCAGCGTCTGATTGTCTTCAGCGAACACCTGTGTCCCAACCGGCACCTTCAGCAAGATGTTATCGCCCGCGCCGCCAGTCCGGTTTTGCCCCATGCCTTGCGTGCCGCGCTTGGCCTTGAAGTGCTGTTGATAGCGGTAGTCGATCAGGGTGTTCAGATTATGCGTCGCTTGCAAAACGACGTGACCGCCCCGGCCCCCGTTGCCGCCGTCAGGGCCGCCGAATTCAATAAACTTCTCGCGGCGGAATCCGACGCACCCCGGCCCGCCATCTCCGGCTTTGATGTAAAGCTTTGCTTGGTCCAGAAACTTCATGGCAGCAGGGGGTCACCAGGCACGGGGTTGCGCCCAAAACCCGGCAGGCAAAGCATTGCAATCATGCCCCCCGGGAAACACCTCTTTCACTTAGTACATGCGGGCGAATTGCGCGAGGGGGATTCGCAAGGGCTACCACAAAAGAAAACCCTCAACCTTCACGCAACCGCCACCGTGCGCGCCTGATTTTGTGTGCTCTCCAGCCACCATTCACGCGTCATCGCCATTTCCAGGCACCGCACCTTGGCGCCGCGTGCCATCGAAAACCGCTGGACTTCACTAGTATAGCGCAGCCCCAGTTTCGCCAGAATGCGGCCCGAAGCATGGTTATCCGCATAGTGCCCCGCCACGATCCGGTCGAGCTGCAGCACGCCAAAAGCGTAGTCACGAACAGCGATCGCCGCTTCGCTGGCATAGCCACGGTTCCAGTAGGGCTCGCCCAGCCAGTAACCAAGCTCCCATTCCGCACTGTCGCGCGCGCCGATGCCGATGCCGCCAATGAGCAGCCCGTCCAGCGTCACCGCCAGCGTCACCGTTTTACCGCCCGCCCACAGCGACGGCTGCTTGGTGATCCAGTCGTCGGCGGCGGCTTCCGTGTAGGGAAATGGCATCGTGCTCAGGTTCTTCGCCACCCGCCAATTGTTCGCAAGCGCAACCAGGCGCGCCCGGTCCTGCGCGGCAACCGGTCTCAAAATCAAACGCTCTGTGACAATCGCTCTAAACTCGGACACCACACTTCTCCTCAAAAACCAACGCGAGGGAGAAAACAAAAAAGAGGAAGATGGCGGCCCATCTCCCTCTTAAGAGTATTCGGACCGCCTTCCCGTTTGTCCCGGGAGCGATCCTGAAATTGATCGTCCCGTTATTCTGCCGCCGCCATCGCCGCTACCGGCTTTACCCAGCACACTTGTCGGCCGCGTGAATCTAATTTGAAGCTCACATGACCGTTCACAAGCGCAAAGAGCGTGTGATCGCGGCCCATGCCCACACCGGCACCCGGATGGAACTTCGTTCCACGCTGGCGTACGATAATATTGCCGGGAACGACGCGCTCGCTGCCATAGCGCTTCACGCCCAGATATTTTGGATTCGAATCGCGCCCGTTGCGTGACGAACCACCGGCTTTCTTGTGCGCCATCTGGCAGTCCCCTTACGCTGAGATCGACGTGATCTTCACCGTCGTCAATTCCTGACGGTGGCCACGTGTACGGTGGAAGTTCTTGCGACGGCGCTTTTTGAAGACTTTGATCTTGTCGCCACGGCTGTGCGAG
>VFKO01000435.1 GCA_009885515.1 Rhodobiaceae bacterium
CACGCTGGATCAGGCGCGCCTGCTGCGCAAGGATAACATTGTCAAGGCAGGTCCCGACGCAAACGCCGTCGGCACGATCACCGATCTTGGCGTTCAGCCTACGGCCTTGGAAGCCATCGTTCCCAGTTACCTCTACACCTATCGCCCCACCGGCCAATATATTGAGCCGCACAGCGCTTAGACTAGGATCACTTCCTTCGTAAAAAGATAGCCCAGCATGACGGAGCCCAGAATGATCCGGTACCAAGCGAAGACTCCAAATCCGTTGGTCGACACAAAGCTCAGGAACATTTTCGCGACATAGTAGGCACTGATAAACGCGACCACGAAGCCAATACCCAGCACCAAAAAATCCTCTTGATGAAGTTCGTCCCAATGCTTGTACAGCGAATAAGCCGACGCGCCGAACATCGTCGGTATTGCCAGAAAGAACGAGAATTCCGCCGCCGCACTCCGCTCAACCTTCATCAGCAGCGAGCCCATGATGGTGGCCCCCGAACGCGAAACGCCGGGCACCAGTGCCAGACATTGGCACAGCCCGATCTTGAGATAGAGGCTTAATGGGAAATCCTCGACCGAATAATATTGCGGGATCTTCACCAGGCGTTCGATGTAAATGATCGCAACGCCGCCAACGATCAGCATCACCGCAACGACGTACTTGGAGAACAAATACTCGGTGATGAAATCCGAAAGCAAAACGCCCAAAAATGCGGCGGGAAGAAAGGCAACGACCAGCCCGATCGCAAACCGCCGCGCATTCTCGTTGAATGGCACGGCTTTGGTGACGTTCCACAAATAATCGAAATAGATCAGGCAGATCGAAAGGATCGCGCCAAACTGAATGAAGATTTCAAAGACGCCGCCCGGCGGCACATCGAGATCCAGCAACTCGCGCACCAAAATCATGTGCCCGGTTGACGAGACCGGAAGAAACTCGGTCACCCCTTCAACCAGGGCCAGAATGACAGCAGAAACAATCTTCCAAAGCAGTTCCATGAAGCGCCAAATTCAGCCTGAAGGGGAAAGGGGCCGGGACCGTACATGACGAATTTCCGCCGCACAAATCTTCGGGCGGATGAAAGGAGGATTTCACTAATAGGACCTAATCGGTACTAATATTGTGAAATCCGTAAGAAAATTTAACGCGGACCCAACAAATAGGCAGAATTTAGGTAATGTATTCTGTCATAATTCGCAACTTCGCCCTTGCGGCACAACTTTCAGTCTGTGTATGGCCTCTTTTCGCAGGATTATTACGGGCACAGGCAATGGCCGAAAACAAACTACTTCGCTTCGTCACG
>VFKO01000479.1 GCA_009885515.1 Rhodobiaceae bacterium
GAAGACTTCAATGCCCTGCCCGATGCCGAGCGCAAAGTGATAGCCGGCAAGCTCGAACCGTTGCAAAATGAACTTGCCGTTCTGCTCGAACGCCTGCCCGGTTGGGAACGCGAGCGCCGCCAGAAAGTGACGGAACTCAACCGCGAATACGCCCACCTGTCTGTCATGGACGTGGTCAAAGACGTCTGCCGCGCCTTTGCCGATCTGCCTGACGTGCTTGCACACATCGAAGCGGTAACTCAGGAACTGATCCGCCACGCCGGTTTGTTTCGCGTCTCCTCGATCGCCAAACGGGAAGAAGTTGTGCCCGACGTGGCGGTGGCCGACCTCACCACCGAGTCCGATCCGCGACTGCGCCGCTTCCGGGTCAACCTGTTGGTCGGCAATGGCGCCAAAGCCACAGCCCCCGTTGTCGTCGAAGACAACCCGTCGATCGGCAATCTCGTCGGCCGCATCGAACAACAAGCGCAAATGGGCGCCTTGTTCACCGATTTCACGCTCATCCGCCCCGGCAGCCTGCATTTGGCCAACGGCGGATATTTGCTGATCGACGCCCGCCGCTTGCTGCTCGAGCCCTACGCGTGGGAGGTGCTGAAACGCTGCCTGCGCGCCCGCACCGTGACGATCGAATCGCCCATGGACCGCATGTCGATCATGAGCACGCAATCCCTGAAGCCCGATCCCATCCCGCTCTCGACCAAAGTCATTCTGTTCGGCGACCGTCAACTTTATCACAGCCTGTTCGAAGGTGACCCCGACTTTGCCGAACTGTTCAAGATCGCCGTCGACTTCGAGGACGCGGTCGATTGGAGCGATCAGTCCGTTACCGACTACGCCCGATTGATCGGCTCGATCGCCAAACGCGAAAACTTGCGCCCGCTCTCCGCCGAGGCCGTGGCCCACGTCATCGAAGAGCTCGGTCGCGAAGCCGAAGACACCTCGAAACTGTCGCTGCGCATCGGAACCCTCGCCGACCGCTTGCGCGAAGCCGATTTCTGGGCCGCCGAATCCGGACACAGACTTATCGACGCCGCCGACATCGACCGCGCAATGGCGGCCTACGTGCGAAGGCACGAGCGTGTCAGCATCCGCTCGCGCGAAATGATCGAACGCAACATCATGCTGATCGACACCACCGGCGCCAAAGTCGGCCAGATCAACGGCCTCAGCGTCATGTCGCTTGGCGGCTTTGCCTTCGGCAAACCCAGCCGCATCACTGCGCGCGTGCGCATGGGCACCGGCCAGATCAACGACATCGAACGCGAAGTCGAACTCGGCGGCCCCTTGCATTCCAAAGGCGTGTTGATCCTCTCGTCCTTCCTCTCCAGCCACTACGCCCTCGACCGCCCGCCGTCACTTTCGGCCAGCCTCGTCTTCGAACAATCCTACGGCGGTATCGACGGCGACAGCGCCTCGTCGGCCGAACTCTACGCCTTGCTCTCCGCGCTCGCCGACGTGCCAATCCGCCAAAACTTCTCCGTCACCGGCTCCGTCAATCAGCGCGGCGAAGTCCAGGCCATCGGCGGCGTCAACGACAAGATCGAAGGTTTCTTTGAGCTCTGTCGCTCCCGCGGCCTCGACGGCACCCACGCGGTGATGATCCCCAAGGCCAACGAGCAACACCTCATGCTGCGCCGCGATGTCGTCGCCGCCGTCGAGGAAGGCAAGTTCCACATCTTCTCGGTCGCATCCATCGACGAAGGCATCGAACTCCTCACCGGCATCCCGGCCGGCGAGCGCAACAAGAAAGGCGTCTACCCCGAGGGCGCGA
>VFKO01000588.1 GCA_009885515.1 Rhodobiaceae bacterium
CCAAGGTCTCTCGCATGCGCATTGGTTGTCTCGGCGCGGCGCGCATTACGCCGCCGGCCATCGTTCATCCGTCGAAGGTGCGCCCGGGAGCGGTATTGCAGGTGGTCGCGGCGCGTGACCGGTCGCGGGCGCAGGCCTTTGCGGACACGCATGGTTTTGCCCGTGTTGCCGATGACTACGAAGCGCTGGTGACCGCTGACGACGTCGATCTGGTTTACAACGCACTGCCCATCAATCTGCATGCCGAGTGGTGTATCAAGGCGCTTGAAGCAGGCAAACACGTGCTCTGCGAAAAGCCCTTCGCTATGAACGCGCAGGAAGCGCGCGCGGTAGTCGCCGCCGCACGAAAGTCCGGCAAGCGCGTGATTGAAGCGTTTCACTATCGCTATCACCCGGGATACTTGCAGGTTCTGGCCTGGATTGACGCGGGCGAGATCGGAAGCGTCACGGCGATCGATGCCAAATTCAACGTCGCCATCGACGACCGCGGCGGCGAAGAGATCCGCCATCTGCCCGAAACCGGTGGCGGCGCCTTTATGGATCTCGGCTGTTATCCCTTAAGCTGGGCCTTGAACATCATGCGCGGCCATCCGGCGCACATTCAGGCGCGCGCGGAATTGACGTCACGCGGCGTCGACGAAAGCCTGAGCGCCGAACTCACCTATCCAGGCGCCATCAAGGCGAAACTGTCGGCGTCGATGGCTCACGGCCAGGCGTTCGCCGCTGCACTGCATGTCAAGGGCACCAAAGGCGAAATCAATTTCACCAATCCGCTCGCCCCGCACTTTGGTGCAAACCTGACGCTGAAAGCGGGTCCCAAAAACGTCACCGCCCGTGTCAGCCGCATCGCGACCTATGTCTGGCAGCTGGAAACTGTGCTGCACGCGTTGGACGCAGCATTGCCCCTGCCGACGGAAGGCGAAGGCATACTGCTGCAACAGGAAACCCTTGACGCCATCTACGACGCAGCCGGCCTGCGGGGATTGCGCTATCGCGATTGAGCGCGGGCTTGGCCCAGCGCCAGCAAAGGTGCGCGTTGCTCGTCTGGAATTGTGCCGTTTGCCATTGGTCCGACATTGATCAGCAAATTGCCGTTTGCCGATGTTACGTCGTGGTGAAGGGCAATCAGTTCACTTGCGTTGAGATAGTCCGAGGGCCGTTCCTCGCGATTGTATCCGAATGCCAGCCCGAGCCCGCGGCAAGACTCCCATTTCTTGTTTTTGGGGACAGTACCCAACCCGTATTCCACCGTGCGGAAATCGCAATGAGGCGGGGCGGGGCTCTCTTGCGGGCCATCGACGGCGGCGATGCGGGCCTTCATCATCGCGTTGAATGCCGCGCGCGCCGTCTTGTCGCGCAGATGATTGAAGAGCCCGTCTTCAGCGAACCAGCGGTCGTTGACCACGCCATCGGGCACGGCGTTGTAGTAGTGGGCAAAGAGGCGGGGCACGTCTGCGCCTGAGGGCCAGGCGATGTCGTTC
>VFKO01000258.1 GCA_009885515.1 Rhodobiaceae bacterium
ATCTCTACTATCGCACAGAGCCGGAAATGTTGGCCTGGACATCAAACATGCCGCACAATCGCGCCTGGACCGAAACCGACTCCACCGGCCGCGTGCGCCTGCTCTTCGTGCGCAAGGAGGAATAACAAGAATTCACCGCCAAGCCGCGAAGGACGCGAAGCTCCTATTCTTCTTCGCGTCCTTCGCGGCTTGGCGGTAAATCTTTTTTTCCCTGCACTGACTAGCCCACCGCTTGAAGCACCGCCTCTTCGTTGAGTGGGGCGGCGCAGACGCGGATGGCGGGCAGAGACACGCGCACCGTCGTGCCGTGGTTGACCTTGCTCAAGAGTTTGAGCGTGCCGCCATGGGCTTCAACAACTTTTTTCGAATAGGGCAGACCCAACCCCGTCCCCCCATGACTGCGCGAAAGCGAACTCTCCACTTGCTCAAACGGTCGCAAGACGCGGTCGATATTCTCGGCGGCAATCCCGATACCGGTATCCTCAACCGTCAGCGTCACCCCGGAGTCGCTTGAAACAAAAACATGGATCGAGACCCTGCCACCGGCTGGCGTGAACTTCATCGCGTTCGATATCAAATTCAAGGCAACCTGACGCATCAAACGTGCGTCGGCACGAACAAACTGATCACTGGGCGCGGGCGCAAATTCCAGCAGGATTCCATCCTCGCCGGCTTTTTGATGAAACATTTTCAGCGTCGACTTGATAACGGCGTTAAAGTCGAACTCGCTCTCGTAGAGCTCAAGCTTGCCCGACTCCGCTTTCGCCAAATCCAGGATATCGCTGATTATCGACAACAGATGCTGTCCGCTGTCGTGAATGTCGCCCGCATATTCGACATATTTCGGCGAACCAACCGGCCCCATATATTGCTGCCGGATCATTTCTGAAAAACCGATAATGGCGTTCAACGGCGTACGCAACTCGTGGCTCATCGTCGCCAGGAACTCGCTTTTTGCCCGGTTGGCAGATTCCGCTTCGTCGAGCAGGCTTTGAACGACTCTGTGTTTTTCCTCGATGATCTTCTGGGCGATGTAGTTGTTGCGAATGTGGGTTTCCAGCATATAGCTTGAGAACATGCCGATACCCGTCGCCATGGCGAGGAAAAAATTGTTCGATACATAATCCGTGTGGCTGATCGGATTGATCCACAAACTGATGACTTGATAGAGCAGGAACAAACCTGCCGTAACCGACACGGAATATACAAACCGCAGTCCCAGCAGGGTGCCACAATAGACGGCAACCATAATCAGGCCAGCATAGTAATCACTGTGATGCGGCGCGGGCAGTACGATGCACATCGCCGCGATGCCGATGCCGCCAACACTCATTGCAAAGGCCAACGCTGGCTGCACATAGCGGCCAAACTCTCGCCAATATGTCAGCCCGAAAACGCCAAGCATGACCGGAACGGCAAAACCATACCGGATCAGCCAAACCGTTTTCAGCGCATCACCAGCAACCAGCCGATCCAAAAACCCGAATAGAACGTAGATTCCAACGGCGGCCAGCAAATAGAGCCGAATCACCGGCATAGAATCCACGAGTGATCTGGCCGCAAAGTCCGCTTCGACGTTTTGGTCACGGAACAGCAGCAGGAAGCGGTTCAGCGAAAAATCGCTGCCGCTTGCGCTTTCCGGTTCAACTTCGCTTGTGGATTGCACTCAGCGCCCCATTCACCCAACAACGCAATACTGGATATCTTAGTGGATGCAGGTTAAAAACTGTCTCATATACTAGGAAAACTGTTGGTAAATTGGCGCAGAACGGCCCTGTGTTAGGGCCGTGTTCACCTTCTCGATGAGCAAGGTGTTGTGCCCAAAATTGGCGTGGGGATGGGTAGTCGTGGCTCAAGCAGCAAACGCAAAGCAGCTTCGCACATTCGCGCGCGTGACGCTTGCCTGGGGCGGCACTGCAATAGTTTGTTTACTCAATTCCGCATCGCCAGCCTCAGCCGCGGGCTACGCGCTACGCGAGTACAGTCTTTCTGGCATGGGCAGCGCATTCGCAGGCGCGAGTGCGCAATCGGATGTCCCCGGGTTCCTGAGCTACAATCCAGCCACAAGCGCTGGCGTCACCGATTGGGATGCAAGTTTCACGATCAACGGAATATATCCAACGTCTGAAGCCTCCTACATCGTGGCAACTAATGCCTTCGGCACGCCGACGGGAGGCAATGCGGCTCCGGACGGCGTCATCAAGGACGCTTTCGAGCCCGGATTGCAATTGCGCTATCGTCTCTCCCCGGAAGTCACTGCTGGGCTATCAGTCACTGCCCCTTGGGGTTTGAGCACGAATTACAACGACACATGGGCCGGTCGCTACTACGCACTTGAATCAAAGTTGATCACGGTCAATACCGTGCCCTCGCTCGCCTTTCAGGCAACACCCGAATTGGCCGTCTCAGCCGGATTGCAAATCCAATATGCAAAAGGGACACTGTCGAATGCGCTCGACTTCGGCACCATCGGCAGTCTCTTTGCCGTACCCTTTGCTCTGCCCACTCAACAAGACGGCAAAGCCGAATTCGAAGCGGAGGATTGGGGCTTCGGCTACATACTCGGCGCACTGTGGCACCCATCCAACGAGATCAGCATCGGTGCCTCGTATCGCTCGGAGATCCGCCACGACCTCAGGGGCGAGATTGACTTCACCCTCGACACTGCCGGCGTCGGCGCTGCGCTCTCAGGCCTGTCCGGCGCATTTGTAGATTCCGCAGGATCGACGCGCCTGACGACCCCCGCTGTTGCGTCGCTCGGCGCCTCGGTCGATCTGTCACCGGAACTGACCCTGCTTGGCGAAGCTGGATACACCTGGTGGAGCGCTTTCGACGAACTGCGCATTCGCTTTGCCAATCCTTTCCAGGCCGATGTCGTACAAAACTATAACTGGAAAGACGCATGGTTCGCTTCGGCAGGCGTCCGCTACCGGCCCACGAACAAATGGACATTGCGTACAGGCGTCGCGTTCGATCAAAGTCCCACAATCGACGCATCACGCGACCCGCGCATTCCGGATGCTGATCGGACGTGGCTGGCCTTCAGCGCCGGTTACGAACTCTCCCCCGGCACAAGTCTCGAACTGGGCTACGGCCATCTTTTCATTCCTGAGGAACCGGTCAACTTGACCGCGGCCGACCCAGACAATCTCATTCGCGGCAACCTCATCGGCACCACAAACTCCGAAGTCGACGTCATCACCCTCCAGTTGACATTCCGCTAGCCACCGCCTCCGCCACCTTGATCCCATCAATTGCAGCCGACAGTATGCCCCCTGCATACCCCGCGCCCTCGCCCGCCGGATAAAGCCCGCGCGTGTTGATACTCTGAAAATCCTCGCCGCGTTTGATCGAAATCGGTGACGACGTACGCGTCTCAACCCCGGTCAGCACCGCATCATCCATCGCAAAGCCCCGCACCTGCCGCTCAAACGCAGGCAACGCCTCGCGGATCGCCGCAATGGCATAGTCCGGCAGGCATGCCGATAAATC
>VFKO01000110.1 GCA_009885515.1 Rhodobiaceae bacterium
ACACAATTTAAGAAAGAGAATTCAAGCACGCTTCTCGCAAGTCAAATGACCCGCGCCTCACGCCGCCCTCATCCCCCTTCCCGGTATATTCATAACTTCAAGTCGCAGCCGCTCGACGAAAAAAGCCGCCCCGTGCGAATAACTCGCCCGAAACTCTACTTTTACCCTACGAGGGAACACCAACACCGGACGCGACGCCAATTGCGCACGTCTGTGCAGGAAGAGGGAAGGTAAGACCACTTAACCTTAGAGTCAACGCTCGAGATTAAATTAGGTTGGCCTGTATTGCCGCACTTAACCACGGTCCAAGCTTGGGCTCGCCCTTTGCCTACACGGTATGCGAAAAAAATCCGTGTAAAATGCAACCGTGATGTGGTTGACACCACGCGACAGGAAAGTACACGAATCAGCCGTGCAGCGTTGGCTAGGGTTGGGGGCTGTGTTGGATATTCAAGGCGTTAGGGCAGACACGGAAAGCGCACAGTCGACGTGCCCTTGGCTACCTGCGGCGGCTACCATGGCCACCATTCTGACCATTGCGCTTTTGGCCATCACAATTTTGAGTTCCGCAGAGCCGCCTCAGTCCTCGACAAATTTTACTTGGCTGGGATCAACGACACCTCCCGCCACAGTTCAGGGCGCCGAAAGCGAGGCTGGTGAGAAGATTGCGCAGAGCGAGCCGCTGCAGGCGAAGTTGCAGCCTTGATGTTTCGTTTACTGGTGATCGCGGCGGCGTGGGCGTTTCAAGTGGAACAGGATCCCTTGGGGCAGGCGGTTTATGTGGCCGAGATTCGAGAGCGGCCAAGTGTTGGTCTCCAGTTTTCCTGCGGCGGGATTGTTGGTGTGGTTCTCCAATACAATTTGGGGGACGCGGATTATGCTGACAAGCGGTTCTCGACGGCAGAACCCGAATGGGAAGATGTGCGCTTCGACTTCGCCGAAGGGCCGTACGACACGACCGCCAAGCGGGCGCCGATTACGGATGGGATCGGCACCTATGAAATAAAGGGTTCGGACGCGGCGTTTATTGCCGGCCTGTTTCAAGCCGGCGGCAGCGTATCGATCAAGCATGATGAGGCCACGGCCACGTTCTCGCTAGATGGTGCGGGACTTGCGATCGGGCAAGTCCTTGATGCATGCCCGTTCAAATATCCGGCTTAGTGCAGTGTCACGCCCTTTCGTTTTTCGTTGATGAGAAGCCCCGTCGCGTCGGCAGACACGCGCACAGTGTCGCCGTCCTTGATCGTACCTTCGAGAATGTGTTCGGCGAGCGGGTCTTGCAGATGGCGCTGCACGGCGCGCTTCAGAGGCCTGGCGCCATAGATGGGGTCGTAGCCCGTATCGGCGAGCCATTCTTTGGCGACGTCGTCGAGGCCGATCACGATCTTGCGGTCGCTGAGCAGCTTGACCAGGCGAGCGATTTGAATGTCGACGATCTTGCCCATCTGGGCGCGGGCGAGACGGTGGAAGAGGATGATTTCATCGAGGCGGTTGAGGAATTCGGGGCGGAATTTGGCGCGCACAATTTCCATGACATCTTCGCGAACGGCGCTTGTATCCTCGCCCTCGGGTTGGGCTGCCAATATGTCGCCGCCCAGATTTGAAGTGAGGATGATGACGGTGTTCTTGAAGTCGACGGTGCGACCCTGCCCGTCCGTCAGGCGGCCGTCGTCGAGTACCTGGAGAAGTACGTTGAAGACGTCGGGGTGGGCCTTTTCGATTTCGTCGAACAGGATCACCTGATAGGGCCTGCGGCGGACGGCTTCGGTGAGGGCGCCGCCTTCTTCGTAGCCGACATAGCCTGGCGGCGAGCCGATCAGGCGGGCGACCGAATGTTTTTCCATGTACTCCGACATATCGATGCGGATGAGCGCGCTGTCGTCGTCGAAGAGGAACGCGGCGAGCGCTTTTGTCAGTTCGGTTTTGCCGACGCCGGTTGGCCCCAGGAACAGAAACGAGCCGATCGGGCGGTTGGGGTCTTGCAGACCGGCGCGGGCGCGGCGGACGGCGGCGGAGATGGCATGGACGGCTTCTTCCTGGCCGACGACGCGGGCGCCAATCGACTTTTCCATGCTGAGCAATTTTTCGCGTTCACCGGCCAGCATCTTGTCGACAGGAATGCCGGTCCAGCGCGAGACGACCTGGGCGATATGTTCTTCGGTCACCGCTTCGGTGACGAGTTGTGTGGCGCTTTGGGCTTCGATTTTCTTTAGATCTTTTTCGAGGCCGGGAATGACGCCGTAGGCGATCTCGCCGGCTTTGGCGAGATCGCCTTTGCGTTGCGCGAGTTCCAAATCGTGGCGGGCTTTGTCGAGTTTTTCCTTGATCGCTTGGGCCTGGCCGAGCTTGGCCTTCTCTTGCTTCCAGCGCTGAGTGAGAGAGGCGGATTTTTCTTCGAGGTCCGCCAGTTCCTTCTCGAGCTTTTTGAGGCGGTCTTTCGAGGCGGCATCGGTTTCCTTTTTCAACGCCTCGCGTTCGATTTTCAGCTGCATGATGC
>VFKO01000219.1 GCA_009885515.1 Rhodobiaceae bacterium
CGTATTTACCGCAATTGCTGACGCATTACACGACTTTCGCGTTGCCGCAGCACGTGATCGAAAAGCTCGGCAGCCAATGGGTGAAGCCCGGCAACATGGTTTCGAACGGCCCGTACATACTCAAAGAGTGGCGTCCGCACGATCACATTACGCTGGTGAGGAATCCGAAATTCTACGACGCGGCCAACGTCAAAATCGACAAGGTGACGTTTTATCCCATAGAGGACGATCTGGCGGCACTGAAGCGCTATCGCGCCGGCGAAATCGATTTCAACGAGCGCTGGCCGCTGACGGAACATAGGTGGCTGACCCAAAACATTCCCAATGAAGCGCGCAAGTATACGTATCTGGCGGTCGGGTATTGGGCGTTCAATATGACCAAGAAGCCGTTCAACGATATCCGGGTTCGCAGGGCTATCGCCGAATCCATCGACTTCAAGGTGATTGAGCGCGACATATTTTTCAGCGTGTACGGCGTGATGGCAAAGTCGATTCTGCCGCCGGGCTTGGCGGGCGTCGATCATTCGGCGGAAATGCCCTTCGCGAAATTGTCGATGGAAGAGCGCCGGGCGGAAGCCAAAGCCTTGCTGACGGCGGCGGGTTATGGGCCGGGCAAGCCACTAAAGTTCACCTATAATTTCATCAGCACTCCCGACGCGAAGCGCTCGGCCATCGCCGTTCAGGCCATGATGAAAATGATCGGGGTGCAGATGGAGTTGGTGCCCGGCGAACCGAAAGTTCACTACGACAATTTGAAAACCAAAAACTTCCAAGCCGGAAACGCCGCTTGGGTGTTTGACTATTCGGACGCCAAAAACATTCTGTACCTGTTCGAAAGCACCACGGATCAACAGAACTATCCGGGGTACAAAAACCCCGCCTATGACGATCTGATGCGGCGCGCGGACAAAGAGGCCAATGCCGAAGTGCGCGGCAAGATGTTGGGTGATGCGCATGCCTTGTTGCTGAACGACATTGCTATCAGGCCGACATTCTATTTGTTTGAGCGCAATCTGGTTAAGCCTTACGTCTTGAACTTTGTCGAGAACCCCAGCGCCATATACCGAACGCGCTGGCTGGATCTTGGCAACAAGTCCAGCGGCGGTGGTGAAGTCACGGGACCTGACAGCGGCGCGCAAACCAGCGAGGGCGGTTTCTGGTCGTGGCTGGAGTCCTGGTTCAGTGCGGATGCCTGGTCGAAGTGGTGGAACTCATAACCGATGCCCAACACATGGTTCAGGGCGGCGCTGGTTTTAGCGCTGCTGGTGGCCGCACACAGTGCTCATGCCGAAAAGCTGCTCAGGCGCGGCAATGGCGCCGAGCCGCACAGCATCGATCCGCATCGGGCGCTGACGACCTCTGAAAACAGCGTCATCGGCGATATGTTCATGGGGCTCTACACCGACGACGCAGCGGGCACACCGGTTCTGGGTGCTGCGGACGCGGTCGAAACGTCGAAGGACGGATTGACCTGGACGTTCAAGATCAGGCCGCACACGTGGTCGGATGGATCGGCGGTCACTGCGGACGATTTCGTCTTTGCCTTCCGGCGTCTGCTGGCACAGGAAACGGCGGCCGAGTATGCGTCCATTCTCTATCCGGTGAAGAATGCGCTGCAGGTTAACAAGGGCAAGCTTGAGACCAGCAAACTGGGTGTGAGTGCCCCCGACCCCGCAACGTTCGTCATACAGCTGGAGCATCCGGCGCCCTATCTGCCGCAATTGCTGACTCATTACACTGCGTTTCCGGTGCCCAAAACAATCGTCGAAAAATTCGGCAATGCGTGGACACGTCCAGCAAGTATAGTTGTCAACGGCCCCTATAAATTGAAGGCCTGGCGCCCGCATGATCACATCGAGCTGGTCAAGAATCCGCTGTTCTACGATGCGGCAAACGTGAAGATCGACCGGGTCATTTTCTACCCAATCGACGATGACAGCGCGGCACTGAAGCGGTTTCGGGCCGGCGAACTCGACACGCAGGCGCGTTGGCCCATTTCCGAGTTCAAATGGCTTTCGGCAAATGCGCCGGGCCAGGCACGGCGTACAACTGCCCTGCGGCTGACGTTTGTTTCCTTCAATCTGCTGAAAAAGCCTTTCGACGATTTGCGGGTGCGCAAAGCGATATCGCTGGCGATTGACGGCAAGACCCTGGCGCGCGACGTCTATCAGGGTGTTTACGGTGAGGCGGCGCATAGTTTCATCCCGGCCGGCACCGCCAATGTCGACCACAGCCCGAAGGTTGAGTGGGCAGACTGGACGATGGAAAAGCGCATGGCGGAGTCACGGCGCCTGCTGGCGGATGCGGGATACGGCCCCGGTCGGACGCTGAAATTCACCTACCGCTTTATCGGCAACGCTGACATCAAACGCGGGGCCGTGGCACTGCAGGCGATGTGGCGCAAGGCCGGCATCGACGTCGAGGTTCAGGCGAGCGAGGAAAAAGTCCACTGGAATTTGCTGGAGGTTC
>VFKO01000379.1 GCA_009885515.1 Rhodobiaceae bacterium
ACGGGTCGCGGCTTGGCCGCAGCCCGCGCCGAGACGATCCGCTCGCGCAGGAATGCATGCTGCGCCTGCATCACCCCGTTCAACCCATGCGGCGAGAACGTCGCGTAAGCCCAGGGGCTGTCATAACTTGCACCAGCGCCATCATCATCAACGTGAAGCTCACCCGCTTGCACGACAACATCGCCTTCGCGCAGACGCTCGACACTCAGGCGATGACTGCCGCTCCAACCCAGCGCGAACCCATACACGTCGCCATGGCTGTCACCGAATCCGGTTGCGCCAACAAACAGCCCCGGAAAGCGGTCATGCCCCGGCCGTCCACGCAGGCTCTCAAACGCAAGCAGTCCCGACTGAAGCACGTGCCGCTGTGGTGCAAACTCCCGCGCCCAATCACCGCCGAACGACAAAACTTCGTGCGCCCATGACGGCAACGGCAGCGCCAAGGAAGACACCGGCCCTCCACTCTTCGACCTTACACGCATCGCCAGCACGCCGTGGCGTGACATCTGATAGTCGATCTCAATCGTCGCGCCCGCCGCCTTGAAGTGCAGTGTCGAACCAACGGCATCGACGAAGACCCATCGCTGCTGCACCGAAGTGGAAACCGCAGCGCAACCAAAATATCCGCTTTCCAGTCCGGGCAGAACACAAGGCGGGCAGGGCACGTTTAGCCGCGCGCCCCACAACACCCGCGGAGCCGCCCGCGAGATCATTTCGAAATCCGGCGCGGCCCCAAGGTCCGCCCCGAAGTGAACCACGCGCGGCAAAGCCTCGCCACCCGGCTGCGTGTCGATCAGCAGAGCCGCATCGCCACCGCGCAAATAGAGCCAGCGCTCAGACACAGCTCATCGGTCCTGATACTGGGGCGGGCGTTTCGCCAGAAACGCACTGATGCCCTCGGCAAAATCCGCAGTCTGCGCGCACAGAATCTGGTTGCGGTCTTCCATCGCCACTGCGGCCTCAAGACTGCCTGCATCAACACTCATATTCAAACACTCCTTGGTCAACCGCAAACCCAACGGCGAAGCCGTCAGCATGTCATCGAGATAAGGCAGCACAGCTTCTTCCAGCCGATCATCGGCCACAACCTCACTCACCAACCCAACCCGCAACGCCCGTTCCGCGTTGATGAACCGCCCCGTCAACATCAACTCCGACGCCACCGCCCCCCCGACCAGGCGCGGCAGAAAATAGCTGACGCCAATATCGCAGGCCGACAGCCCAATCCGGATAAACGCGGCATTCATCCGCGCACTTGTCCCGGCAATGCGAATATCGCTCGCCAGCGCCAGCGCAAACCCGCCGCCGCAGGCCGGTCCATGCACGAGAGAGACGATAGGCTGCGGACAACGGCGCATGCGCATCACGATTTCGCTGATCCGCCGCTGGCTCGTCAGGCCGTTCGACGGTGACCGCGGACTATTGTCGCGCTCCTTGAGATCTAGCCCTGCACAATAGGCCCGCCCCGCACCCTTCAGCACCACGATGCGAACGCTCTTGTCCCAATACAACTGCCCGAAATAATCCAGCAGATCATCGACCATCTGCCGGTTGAGCGCATTCAAGCTGTCTGGCCGGTTGAAGCTGACCCAATCAACCGGCCCTTCCTTGCGAATGAAAAGTGTTGCATACGCCATGGGAATCCTCCGGTAGGTCATGTTTGGAACGAACCGGATATAGGCAGAAACTTCACCCATCGGACAAGCAGCAAAAGCGATGCGCTTCTGGATCATTCTGGCTTTCGCAGCCCTCGCGGCAACGCTCACCGCGAACGCAAGGCCCCAACGTATCGTCACCACCAATGTCTGCGCCGATCAGTTGGCCCTGGCCCTGGCCGAACGCCAACACATCATTTCCGTATCGAGGCTGGCGACCCAGCCCGAAATCTCGAACTTCGCCGAGGCCGCTCAGGGGATTCCAGTCAACAACGCGCGCGCCGAAGAAATCGTCATGCTCAAGCCCGATTTGATTCTGGGCGATATCTACACCGGAAACCATGCGAACAATTGGGCCAAAGCCATCGGCGTCCCCGTCCATGTCATCAACGCGGGCGCCTCGATCGACGATGTCCGCGCCATCATACGCGAAGCCGCAAAAGCGCTCGCAGAAGAAGCCCGTGGCACAACGCTCATTGACGAAATGGACGCACGAATTACCAAAGTGCGTCAGCTGCATACCGCCCCCATCACCGCGCTCGTCTACGAACCAAATGGTCTCACGTCCGGCAGCGGAACGCTCGCTGACGATATCTTGTCGAAAGCCGGCCTCATCAATATGGCGCCTCAACTCACAGCATCTGCCTACGCAACTGTGCCACTGGAGCAAATCGTTTCGACGGCGCCGCAGCTGCTGATCCTGGACGATTCCTACTCCAGCAGTTCCAGCCGCGCTCAAAGCATCCTGCGCCACCCCGCCTTCCTCAGTCTGAAAGGCCGGACAGCGATCTACCGTATCCCCTCGCGCCTATGGCTCTGCCCCGGCCCCTGGATCGCCGAAGCCGTCGAGCACCTGGCAGCTCAACGTGCCCGGTTCACGCCGGGGTGACCGGCGCAGAAAGCGTGATTCAGGAAGTCTACTGGACCGATCGTATGGACATTTTCGAAATTTAGTTGCCGGCGAAGCGCAACCGGCAAGCCGCTGTGATCCGTCCTGCAAACCAGTGCGTATCCCCCTGCACAGCAACCAACACATGCTGTGTCCGTTCAACGATAGAGAGAGTTCCAACAATGTTTTTCCGCTCAATGATGATGGCCGTTGCCGTTGTCGCACCGATCACGATCGCAAGTATTGCCCACGCAGGCGGCATGTCTAAACCCGCAGGTACCGTCGTCGAGGTTGCGGCGTCCAATCCGGACTTCTCGACGCTTGTCGCCGCCATCAAGGCTGCAGGCCTCGTTGACGCGCTGAATGGCAAAGGCCCGCTGACCGTATTCGCGCCGACCAACGCCGCATTTGCAGCGCTTCCTGCCGGCACCGTCGAGAATCTGCTAAAACCCGAAAACAAGGCGAAGCTGACGGCGATCCTCACCTACCACGTTATTCCGGCGAAGATCGAATCCTCAGCGCTTGCCGGCAAGAAACTAACTTCGCCCGCGACGCTGCAAGGCGGCATGCTGGACGTCGACGGCACGCAGGGCGTGAAGATCAACGACGCGACGGTGACGGCTGCCGACGTGAAAGCGTCGAACGGCGTGATCCACGTCATCGACAAGGTTCTCATGCCCGCCAGCTAAGATTCGGAGGGTTCTCCCTGTGACGCCCTGGCGGCTTGCGCCGGGGCGTCATTGTTAAATCTCAAACGAGAGGCAGCGACATGAAACGCATTCTGGTGGGGCTCGGACTGACAGTCGTGTTGGCCATGGCATCGATCGCACGCGCCGAAACCGAAGAGCCGTCTTTCAAGATCATCGAGAAAGTCGGCGTGGTCGAAATCCGCCATTACGACAAGCGGCTGGTCGCCGAGGTCTTGGTTGGCGGCGACGAAGAGGACGCGCGCTCGACCGGCTTCAGGCTGCTCGCCGATTTCATCTTCGGCAACAACACGACTCGGACCTCGATCGCGATGACGGCGCCCGTGTCGCAGCAGGCGGCAAAAAGCGAGAGGATCGCGATGACGGCGCCTGTGTCTCAGTCGCGCGACGGCAGCGGCAAATGGCGCGTGAGGTTCTACATGCCCTCGAATTACACGATAGAGACGCTGCCGAAACCGAACAACCCGGCCGTCGAGATCGTCGAGGTTCCCGCAGAGACAATGGCGGCTTTGCGGTTCTCCAACAGCCGCAGCGCCAAGGCCATCGCCGAAAAGACCGCGACCTTGCTAGCAGCGTTGGCGCCATCAAGGTGGGTGCCGGCCGATGCACCAGTAACCTCGCTCTACGACCCGCCATGGACGCTGCCCTTCTTCCGGCGCAATGAAGTAGCGATCGTGGTCAATCCTCGTTGATGGGTGTCTATTTTCGCTAACTCCTGGAATGACAGGATGATTTGGAGTGAATGAAACAGCGATGCGCGAGAAATTTGTCGTAGTTAAAGACCGGATGCAGAAGGGTTATCGCTACGCCCTTGTCGCGCGCGCCGGCGACGTCTTCAATGCCGAGTTCAAGCCCGAGTTGACGCCCAAGCAAATGCTCGAATTGGGTGTGTTCGGCGGTAAGTACATGACGGAGGCGACATCGGAATTTCCCAAGAGCTGGTTTTCGCGTGCCAAACTGTCTCAAGATAAGCCCGATCCCAAGTTCAATTGTTTCAGCGTCGTCGCCAGCCAATCGCTGTCGGTGTGGCGTGCGAGAGGTTGGATTCATCCGGACGACCCACGCGGCTGGTTTCAGTGGTACTGCCGGTATTACATGGGGCGGCGGCTGGGCGAGGAGGATCGCCGCCAAATCAAACGCTGGAAAGCGATGCGCCGCCATATTGCGCAAATCCGCTTTAACTGCGACGAAGGCGACGTTTTCTGCCGCCGTCGCCAGCGTCAGGCTCTGCTGCACTGGGCCTACGACAGCCGAAAGATCTAATATGCCGCCGGCCCCATCAGCCGCCGGACTTTGGTGCGAGACTTGCCTTTTCTTCCTCCGATCAAGGCCCGATGGCCATAGCTGTTGACGCGCATCATCTGCCACTTCCCGCCTTTGTTTTGCCAGATAATCAGGAACTTCGCGCGGCCTTCGCATTCACCGCTCGCGAACTGGCAGAAGCGATGCTCGTCTTCGTCGATCACGCCATAGTCCTTGATCGGATACACTTTGAGCGTTGCAGGCAATAGTTCCCGGCGCACCTTGTTGCAGATGAATTTTCGCGTATTGGCAACGACGGCTTCGCGGTCGAACGTCGCCCCGCCCCGTGAGACCGCGCCGCTGCTGGATCGCGCGCACAGGCTGCGCACAAAGTTGACACCGAAGACGTAGACGCTATTGGTGGTTATGAGTGACAGTGCTTTGAACAAAAAACCGCCCTAGGACACGCCGTCCAGGTGATCGGCCAACACCGGTGGAGCATCAATTGGCTGAATCGATCAACATCCTTGCCTACAGCGATGCGCTTGTGGTGCTGGGTACGGCGGGCATCGTTGTACCGCTGGTCCGCCAACTGGGACTCAGTCCGGTTCTTGGATATCTCGGGGCCGGAGCCTTACTCGGCCCTCTCGGGTTGGGATCGTTTATTGGCGATTTTCCCATTCTATTTTGGTTCACCATTGTCGATGCAGAAAACGTGGCCGGCATCGCCGAACTCGGCGTCGTGTTCATGCTGTTTCTCATCGGACTCGAACTGTCCTTCGAACGCTTGATCGCCATGCGCCGCCTTGTAGCCGGACTGGGTGGCCTGCAAATCGCAATCACCATGGCATTGCTAAGCGCTATTGCGGGACTGGCCGGTCAAACGACTTCGGCGGCGATCATTCTGGGCGCAAGCCTCACTTTGTCATCGACAGCAATTGTCCTTGAAGTGCTCTCCAATCAAGGCCGGCTCTCCACGAGCGCCGGCCGTTCGAGCTTCTCCGTCCTTCTGGCGCAAGACCTGGCTGTCGTGCCAATCCTGATGTTTATCTCCATCATGGGGGCCAACACGCAAGGTGGGGCGGTCTCCGGCATTGCCACGGCGCTGGCGCAAGCCGTGATCGCCCTTGCGATCATCGTCGGTGTAGGCCGGGCGCTGCTGCGTCCGCTCTTCCGTCTGGTCGGAAGCCTGCGATCAGATGAACTTTTCATCGCCGCCATTCTGTTCGTGATCATCGGCACCGGCGCCGTTGCCGCAGTGGCCGGACTGTCGATGGCCTTGGGCGCATTCGTTGCCGGACTGCTCTTGGCGGAAACGGAATACCGTCGCGCAATTCAGGCAACCATCGGACCTTTCAAGGGTTTGCTTCTCGGCATTTTCTTCTTCACGGTCGGCATGAACATCGATGTACGAGAGCTGGCGCGCGATCCGCTCTTGCTGCTGGCCGCGGTCGTGGGGATTGTCACCCTCAAGGCGATAATTCTGATCGCTCTATCAAGACTCTTCAAATTGTCCTGGCCCGCCGCTGTTGAGACCGGCTTGCTGCTCGGCCCATGCGGCGAGTTTGCCTTTGTCGGCATCGGGTTGGCGGCGGCGCTGGGTTTGATCGGCGTTGATGTGTCGAAGTTCACGCTGGCAGTGACATCGCTGACCATGGTGCTCATCCCGGTCCTGTCTATTCTCGCACGGGCCCTCAGCCCGTTGCTGGCAAAACCAAAACCAATGGACCCGGCACTAAACATCTCGCCCCCGCCACTCCAAAAGCATGCGATTGTTATCGGCTATGGCCGCGTCGGAAAAGTCGTAGCCTCACAGTTGAAGAGCAACGGCGTTTCCTTCACAGCGGCCGATCATGATGCGCTGGCCGTGGCCAGGGACCGGCGCAACGGCCATGACGTCTACTTTGGTGATGCAGCAAACGCCGCTTTCCTTGAAGCGTGTGGCCTGATGCAAGCAACCGGCGTCATCGTCACGATAAATGCAAGCTCAGTCGTGGATGAAGTTGTTCGTCAGATCAGGGAAATGCGGCCGGACATTCTCATTGTCTCCCGCGCCCGCGATGCAGCGCACGCCCGCCACCTCTACGCCCACGGCGTGACCGATGCCGTCCCCGAAACAATCGAAGCAAGCCTTCAACTGTCCGAGGCGGCCCTGGTCGGCCTCGGCATACCGGCGGGTCTGGCCATTGCCTCAATCCATCAGCAACGCGATGACTTTCGTCACGAGCTGCAACAAGCAGCCCTCTCGGCAGGGCGCGAAACCACCCGCGCCGTGCGCCCAAAGCGCAAGTAGTATTCCGGTCAAGGGCTTCGCTTGCGCCGCCCCGTAAACAAGAGTACCTCTGTCGTCGTATCCGGTGCTTCAACCCGGTTCATGCCGGGATGAAGAAAAAGGGAATGCGGTGCCGGGCGACATGCCCTCAATCCGCAGCTGCCCCCGCAACTGTAAGCGGCGAGTGTCTTGTCAGGAATGGCCACTGAAGCCCGTTGGCTTTGGGAAGGCGGACAAGTCACGCAATCCAGCCGCAAAGCCA
>VFKO01000285.1 GCA_009885515.1 Rhodobiaceae bacterium
GCGAAGCTGGTGCGATGCTGCTTGAGATTCATGGGCAACACGATGATCGCGGTTTGCTCGATGGTGCGGGTCATCGCAATTTGCTGGACGCTTTTGGGCGGCTCGGTGACGAGGTGATCGACGTCGAATCCGCATGGCGGCTCTTGGCAGCGGCCGAAGAGGCCTTGCGCGCGGAAACTGACGCACAATCGCGTGCGGCGCATGACTTCGACTATTTGAAACATGTCGCTGAGGAATTGCGCGCTCTCGACTCGCGGGCTGGCGAGGAGGCTGAGCTTGCGAAAATGCGGGCGGTGATGATGGCGGCAGAGAAGATTTCCAGCGACCTCAATGACGCGGTAGATGCTTTGGCGGGACATGGCGGCGTTGAAGCCCGCTTAAATCTGGCATTGCGCCGCTTGAGCCGTGCGCAGGCGGCGGCACAGGGCCGGCTGGATGCAGCGGTGGCTGCACTGGATCGTGCCGTCATCGAAGTCAGCGAGGCGCGTCGTACGGTTGATGCAGCTACCAAGGGTCTGGCCTTCGATGCTAACGGTCTTGAGCGTGCAGAGACCCGCTTGTTTGCACTCAGAGCTGCGGCGCGGAAGTTTGGTGGTAGTTGCGACGGGCTCGTTGGCAAGCGTGCTGAAGTTGAAGCAAAACTTGCAGCGTTGTCGAGCGCGAACTCGCGCGCGCGGGAAATGGAACGCCAGAAGGTTGTGGCGCGCAGCAATTACGATAAAGCTGCAACACTTTTGACCGCGGCGCGCGAGAAAGCTGCGTCAGCACTTGATGTCCGCGTCGCCAAAGAATTGTTACCGTTGAAGTTGGCCAATGCCTTGTTTCGTACGAAACTAGAACGATTGCCGCCAGAGTCTGTAGGGCCGATGGGGCAGGATCGTGCTGAATTCATGGTGGCGACGAACCCGGGGGCGCCGTTTGGGGCGTTGACGCGCATTGCTTCAGGGGGAGAGTTGGCCCGTTTTATTTTGGCGTTGAAAGTTTCGCTTGCCGATGAAGGATCAGCCTCGACATTGATATTCGACGAGGTTGATCGCGGCGTTGGTGGAGCGGTCGCCGATGCGGTTGGCGAGCGGCTGGCGCGGTTGGCGCAAGGCGAGCAGGTTTTGGTGGTGACGCACTCACCGCAAGTCGCGGCACGGGGCGCGCACCATTTGCGCATCAGCAAGGCGATGGCGGCGGGCGCTATGGCAACGCGGGTCGAACTGCTGGATGCAGCAGGCCGGCGCGAGGAAATCGCGCGCATGCTGGCTGGCGCGAAGGTGACCGATGAAGCGCGGGCGGCGGCGGATCAATTGATATCGGGTGGGGCCGAGCCCCTGCCTAAGCGGCGTCGCGCAACGTGAGTGTAAAGCCTGCGGCTGTTTCGAAGATGCCGGAAGCAGATGCGGCGCGGGAGCTTGAACGCCTGGCGCGCGAGATTGCGGACCATGACAAGCGCTACTTCGCGGAGGACGCACCTTGCGTTTCAGATGCCGACTATGACGCGCTGAAAAAGCGCAACGCGGCGATTGAAGCGAAGTTTCCGCAACTGATCCGGCCGGACAGTCCGTCGCGGCGCGTTGGTTTTGCCGCGACCGAGAAATTCGGCAAAGTGAAGCACGGTGTTGCGATGCTGTCGCTCGACAATGCGTTCAGCGACAAAGACGTGACTGATTTCCTCGAACGAGTGGGGCGGTTCTTGAGCCTCGGTGCTGACGAGGACCTGGCCATCACGGCGGAACCCAAGATCGACGGTCTGTCGGCGAGCTTGCGTTACGAGAAGGGCCGGTTCGTGCTCGGCGCCACGCGCGGCGACGGCGAGGTGGGCGAGGACGTGACGGCAAATCTGCGCACGCTCGGCGATATTCCGCACGTTCTGAAGGGGTGCGACGTGCCGGAGGTGATAGAAGTGCGCGGCGAAGTGTTTATGAGCCACGCTGATTTCGCAAGTCTCAACAAGGAGCAAGTGGCGCTCGGGGAAAAGGCCTTTGCCAATCCGCGCAACGCAGCGGCTGGGTCGTTGCGTCAGCTCGATGCCAAGATCACAAAGCGGCGGCCGTTGAAGTTCTTCGCCTATACGTGGGGCGAGGCGTCGAAGTTGCCCGGCAAGACGCAAACGGATGCGATCGAGGCGTTGGGCGCGTGGGGCTTTCCGACGAACCCGTTGATGAAGCGTTGCGCCAGCGTCGATGAGATTTTGAAGTATTACGAGAAGATCGCGGCCAAGCGCGCCTCGCTCGGCTACGACATTGACGGCGTGGTTTATAAGGTCGACCGGCTCGATTGGCAGCAGCGATTGGGCTTTGTCAGCCGAGCGCCGCGTTGGGCTGTGGCGCATAAGTTTCCAGCCGAACAGGCGGAGACCGAGTTGTTTGAGATCGACATTCAGGTTGGGCGCACGGGCGTGCTGACGCCGGTGGCTCGGCTCAAGCCCGTGACCGTCGGCGGTGTCGTGGTGACGAATGCGACGCTGCACAACGAGGACGAGATTGCGCGCAAGGACGTGCGCGTTGGCGATACCGTGGTCGTGCAGCGCGCGGGCGACGTGATTCCGCAGATCGTGCGAACAATTGTTGAGAAGCGTCCGAAGGGTGCGAAGGCGTTCAAGTTTCCCGAAGTGTGCCCTGTTTGCGGCAGTCATGCCGTGCGCGAAGAGGGCGAGGTTGCACGGCGTTGCACCGGCGGTTTGATCTGTCCGGCGCAGGCGGCGGAGCGGCTGAAACATTTCGTGTCGCGCAATGCCTTCGACATCGAAGGATTCGGGTCGAAGCATGTCGATGCGTTTCTGGCGGACAGATTGATCGCGCATCCGTCCGACATTTTCCTGCTTGAAAAGAAATTCGGCGCGGGGCCCAGTGCAATTGCGGCGCGCGAGGGCTGGGGACCGCAATCGGCGGCGAAGCTGTTTGCCGCCATCGAGGCGCGGCGGACGGTGGCGTTGCACCGGTTTATATTTGCGCTCGGTATCCGGCATGTCGGCGAGTCGACGGCGCGGGCGTTGGCGTTGAACTACGGCACGGTGGCGCAGTTCGTTGCGGCGATGACGGCGGCGGCAGACGAGGTATCGACGGCGTTCGCCGAACTCAACGCGATCGAAGGTATCGGCGATACTGTGGCGAAGGCGATTGCCGAGTTCTTCGAGGAAGAGCACAACCGCGCGGAAGTGGCGCGGCTGCTCGAATTGCTCGATATCGAAGAGGCCGAGAAGCCGAAAGCGGACACCGCAGTTTCGGGCAAGACGATCGTGTTCACCGGCACGCTGGAAAAGATGGGCCGCAACGAGGCGAAGGCGCGCGCGGAGTCGCTGGGGGCGAAGGTCGCGGGATCCGTGTCGGCGAAGACGGACATCCTGGTCGCGGGGCCTGGCGCGGGGTCGAAACTGAAAGAGGCTGAGAAACACGGCGTGAAGGTGATCAGTGAAGATGAGTGGCTGGCGTTGATTGGGGGCAGGTGAAGAAGAGAGTAGGATTCCACTCGAAGCCGCGAAGCAAGAAAAACCCCGAAGAAGGGTGCCGAGGCCACCCCACCGAACTGTCATGGTCCGCGAAAGTGAACCAAGACAATTGTGGGAGGAATATTTTAATCTTCTGCGAATTCCAGGAATACACCATGTGCACCGCTTGCTGGCACGATCAGGCGGTGGCCTGCTTCGCGGTAGGGGATGCGGCCCATCGAGAGCATTGCGCCAACGGCGTCGAGTTCGTTGACGCGGATGCCAAGGCCCACGATGCCGCGAGCGGGAGCGTCTTTGAGAGCTTCGGCACCTGCTTCGTTCTCGATTTCACGGCGCGTTCGTACGTCGATCATGGCGTTGTCGAGTTTGTTAAACAGGGTTTTGAATTCCGCCGCGACGTCTTGCGGTTTGTCATGGGCGATGATGATTTTGGCAACGCCCGTGGCGCCGCTCGGATGCAATTGCCACTCGTGGCGGGCGCGGGTGAGTTCTGGTGTGAGGTGGGTGCAGACGAATTGCATTGTTTCTGGCAAATTCAGTTTTGGCATCATCACGTTGCGGAAGCGGACCAGCTCGCGTGTGCCGTCGAGATCGAGCGGGCGCGAGAGGTCTTTGGGATTCTCCGCTTCGATGCCGGCGGCACGTAAGGCGGCGCAGGTTTTGTCTGCGTCATCGGCGCCGTAGGCGATGGCGATGGCGCCTTCGCCGCGGGCCTTGACGCGTTGGGCAAGCCGGCCTTCGGCGCCGGTGGCGTCGACGACACCCAAGAGCTCGATGTAGGTTCTGGCGAACATGATGCAGTGATTGCCGGTGCCTTTACCTTCGTGAATGCCGCGCGGGGTGAGTGCAAAACCAAACTTGCGATAAGTGGCGGCTGCCTCGCCCAAATTGCGCACGGCGATGACGACGTGGTCGAGGCGCGAGATTGGGGCCATAGTGCTAGATCGCACGCGTAGCTTCGGTCATCCAACTCTGTGTTTCGTCGTCGACTTTGCCGGTATGCACCTGGCGGACGCGGGCGTGATAGGCGTTGAGCCATTGACGTTCACCATCGGTCAGCATCTTGGGTTCGACGAGGGCGAGGTCGATTGGCGCCAGGGTCAGGGTTTCGAATTCCATCATTCTGCGATCGCCGCCGATGTCTTTGGGTTCGGTGACGACGATCAGGTTTTCGATGCGAATGCCGTAGGCGCCGACTTTGTAATAGCCGGGCTCGTTGGAGACGATCATGCCGGGTTTCAGGGGCACGTTGAGGACACGCTTTGAAATATTCTGCGGGCCTTCGTGAACACTGAGGTAAGCGCCGACGCCGTGGCCGGTGCCGTGATCGTAATCGTAACCACCGTCCCACAGGGCCATACGCGCGAGCGTGTCAAGCTGAACGCCGGTGGTGCCTTCGGGGAAGCGGGCGCAGGCAAGTGCAATATGTCCCTTCAAAACGCGGGTGAAGCGGTCTTTCATTTCGGCGGTTGGTGTGCCGATGGCGATGGTGCGGGTGACGTCGGTGGTGCCGTCGAGATATTGGCCGCCGGAGTCGATGAGATAGATTTCACCTGATTGGAGTTTGCGGTTCGATTTCTTGGTGACACGATAGTGGGGCAGTGCGGCGTTGGCGCCGGCACCGGAAATCGAACCGAAGCTTAGGTCTTTCAGGGCACCGGTTTCGGTGCGATAGGATTCGAGCACGCGGCAGGCTTCGATTTCGTCGACTTTGCCTTTGGGCCCTTCCCGGGCGATCCAGGCCAGGAATTTCGAGAGAGCAGCACCATCGCGTTCGTGGGCGCGGCGGGTGCCGTTGAGCTCAGTGGTGTTCTTGCAAGCCTTGGGTAGCAGCACGGGATCGGGGCCACGGACGATTTCGGCGCCGCCCGCTTTCAATTGGTCAAAGAGCCATGACGATGCTGTGGCCGGGTCAATTTGAATGCGCTTTTTGGTTTGCGCCTTTAGATGCGCGCCCAGTTCTTCAGGCGCGCGCACCGTAACGTGGTTGCCGAGCCAGGCTTCGATGCCCGGTGTAAATTTTCGGCGATCAATGAAAAGCTCGACATGGCCGTCGTTGTTCAGCACTGCGAACGAATGCGGGAACGGCGTGTGCGGCACGTCGCTGCCGCGAATGTTGAGAAGCCAGGCGATGGACTCGGGCAAAGTGAGCACCGCGGCATCGGTTTTGGCGTCGCGCAAGGTTTTGGCGATGCGTTCGCGTTTGGAGTCCGAGGCTTCGCCTGCGTGTTCCAGGTGTTGGATGACGACGGCACCCAGGGGTGCTGCAGGCTGATCATCCCAGATGGCATCGAGCGGATTGTCCAGGCAGGGGACCAAGGTGCCACCGGCCTTGGCGACCGAGGTTTGCAGCGCTTCGACGGAAGAGGCCGAATGCAGCCAGGGATCGTAAGCGAGCTTGGCGCCTTTGGGCAAGTTGGCTTCGAGCCAATCGGGTGGAGGATTGTCGACGAGCGAGACATTCTCGAAGGCGTTGGCGTCGACCTGTTCGGCCGCCTGAACTGTGTAGCGGCCGTCGATGAAGACCGCTGCCTTGTTCAGCAGGACGACGGCAGCGCCGGCAGAACCGGTGAAGCCTGTGAGCCAGGACAAGCGTTCGGCGCGGGCGGGGACGTATTCGCCCTGATACTCGTCGGAGCGTGGAATTATGAAACCATCCAGACCCCGGCGCTTGAGCTCGTCGCGCAAAGCGGCGAGGTGGGGGGCGCCTTGAGCTGGGGTGGTGGTTTCGGCGAAGGATTGGAAAGCGGTTTGGTGCAGCATGGGGGGCAAACTAGTCATCTCTGGCGTGTGGCTCAAGGGCTCGTTTGTGGTAGCAAGGGGGCAGGATTTTTTGGAGTTTCGGTCATGTCCAAACCCTTCCACATTGGCTTTCTGCTTTATCCCGACTTGACGCAACTGGACCTAACGGGACCGGCGCAGTTTCTGTCGCGGGCGCCGGGGGCGAAGGTTCACTACATTTGGAAGGCGATTGAACCCATTCCGTCGGATGCGGGCCTGGCGCTGATGCCGACGACGACGTTCAAGGATTGTCCGCAGCTCGATCTCATTTGTGTTCCGGGTGGCGCCGGTCAAACTGCGCTGATGACGGATGAAGAGACTTTGGCTTTCCTGCGCCGGCAGGCCGTAAACGCAAAATATGTGACGTCGGTTTGCACGGGGTCGCTGGTGCTGGGTGCGGCTGGTTTGATCACGGGCTACAAATCGGCGTGTCATTGGATGTGGCGCGACATGTTGCCGGCCTTCGGCGCCATTCCGGTCAACGCGCGGGTGGTGAAAGATCGCAATCGCATCTCGGGCGGCGGGGTGACGGCCGGTATCGACTTTGCGTTGACTGTGATTGCCGAAGAGTGGGGGGCAGAGACCGCGAAAATGATCCAGCTCTATCTTGAGTATGATCCGCAACCGCCGTTTGATTGTGGTTCGCCGGAGCGTGCAGGGCCCGAGATGACGGCGAAGGCCAAGGCGTTGATCGAAGCGACGTTCGTGCGCCGCGAGAAAGTGATCAACGAAGTCGCGGCGCGGCAGAAGGCGGGTGACCCGAGGTCATGAGCTGGCGAAGCAGGACATGCGGGACACGAAACGCACTCGCAAAACATTGTCTCCCCTGACGCCTGGGTGCCTGAGATTGATTAACCAAAGGAGTGGTGGAAATTCGATGAGGGGGTCTGATTCTCATTTTCCCGTGCATGTGTACATGATGAGGATTTCCGCCAATTTTTAAATGTCGAATTTCTACGAATTTAGCTTGGAAGTGGCTGATTTGCAGGGGTTTTTGATCGATTGAATTTAGCGTGCATCAATCATGCACGCGCGAGGCTGACGACGACACCGGATTGCCGCGCCACGCACGCACAAAACCACACCGCTCCATAATCTCCCCGGAACGGCGCAGTGGTGCCTATTCAATTTTCAAGTCGCAGCTGAACTCCAGCCTTGAGGGGCTTGAGTTAGAAGTATGGAACATATATGGAACATTCTTGCCGCTTGTCAATTGGAAACTGCCGCGTTCGGAAAATGGATGGAGAGATTGCCACTGGCCTTCGGAACCCTGGTGCTTTTTCCAGCCTTGCCATGTTTATACGGTGAGGTTTGCGATGGCAGGCGTGATGACGCATCTTATCGACGCGTTCTTCAACTGAGATGAGCATGACAAACGCTCGTAAAGTGCCCACAAAATTGGTGGTGATTACCGGTTGTTCGGGCGGCGGCAAGTCTACGTTGCTTGGTGAGCTGGAGGCGCGCGGCTACAAGGTGTTCTCGGAGCCTGGACGCTTGGTCGTGAAGGGCCAACTTGCTAGTGGAGGCGACGGTGTGCCTTGGGACAATGTGAATAGCTTCATCAAGCTGTGTGTTGAACTCGCGATTCAGCAACGAGATGCGGCGGTGCTATGTGGAGGGTTGACGTTCTTTGATCGGGGGATCGTTGACGCGGTTGCCAATCTCGAACATTTGAACTTGCCAGCGCAGGAGGAGTTTCGAGCGATGCTGACCGCGCATCGCTATCACAGCCAAGTCTTCATGACACCACCGTGGCCGGAGATTTATGTGGTCGATAACGAACGCCGACACAATTTTGCCGAGGCGGTTTGCGAGTTCGAAATGTTAGTTAGGGCGTATGGACAATTTGGATATGACGTGGTGATGGTGCCGAAGAGTGCTGTGGGTGCTCGAGCCGATTTTATTCTGGAGCGGCTGAATACTTGATGGCGAATGCGGTTGACTTTTGGCGGGTCATTTGGTATTACTTATTCTTGAAAGTAATGGAGATACCGTGGAATCTGCAATTACAGCCAAAGGTCAGGCGACCATTCCGAAGGCTATTCGGGATCATCTGCACTTGAAACCGGGGGACAGGGTCAAGTTTTTCGTGCATCCTGACGGTACCGTCGTTCTGTTGCCCAATCTGCCGATTACGAGTCTGCGGGGCATTGTCAAACCGAGACGGCGGCCGGTTACGATTGAAGAAATGGACGATGCTGTTGCGGCCGGCGCATCCGCAGGCATGTTGCGTGGCAAGCGGCGGTGATCGGTCTCGATACTAATGTTCTTGTGCGGTACTTGGCGCAGGACGATCCGGTCCAGTCGCCAAAGGCGACTGCGCTTCTTGAGAGCAGACTGACGCCCGGCAATCCGGGCTTCGTCAGTGTTGTGGCGATGGTGGAAACCGCATGGGTGCTTGACCGCTCCTATGGTCTTGCGGATCGCGAAATCGCTGACGCACTTGAACGGTTGCTGCAAATCGATGTCTTAGTTGTTGAGGACGAAGCGGAAGTGTTTTCGGCGCTGGCGGCGCTCAGAGATGGAGTTGGCTCTTTCGCCGATGCTTTGATTGGTGCCTTGGGCGCGCGCGCCGGATGTTCGCGCACGCTGACCTTTGATGCGAGAGCCCAGCGGTTGCCGAACTTCGCGCCGGTGTAAGACGCAAGGTAAAATACGGGGGGCACGTAATAAATTGACAATTCCGAGACCCTGCGGCTCACACAGCCGCTTCGCTTTCGACTGCGGACAGTCTTAGTCCGAATACACTCAGCACTTTGAGAACCGTAGTGATTTCGGGATTGCCGTCTTCGCTGAGTGCTCGGTAGAGAGCCTCCCTGGCGAGGCCGGTGTCTTTTGCAAGTCGGGTCATGCCGTAGGCGCGTGCTGCGTCTCCGATGGCAGCGGCTATGAGGGCCGGGTTACCATCGTCAAATGCCGCTTCCAAATAGAGCGCGATGCGCGCGGGCGTGTCTAACTGTGAGGCTGTATCCCAAGGCTTGGTTTTACGAGCCATCCTGCAAACTCTTCAGTCTGACGTATCTTGATCATCTGTATACCGCATATATGTAACTTATAAATTACGATTGTCAAGAGTCCGGCGTCGCGCTGTATTTCTCTGTTTTTCCTCGACGTCCTTCCAAAATCAATGTCACCCAGCCTTCCAGCGCTGAGCGGCGGACGAGGCGCAGGCCTTGGGCGTTGGCCATTGCACATATGCCTCGGGCCTGGTCGTCGAGGAGGCCGGAGAGGATGGCGTTGCCGCCGGGGGCGAGATGGTCGCGGATGCCGGGCATGAGTTTCATCAGCGGGCCGGCCAGGATGTTGGCGAAGATGAGGTCGTAGGGGGCGCCTTCCTTTATGTGAGCGGCGCGGAAGCCGTTGCCGGCTGCGATGCGCATGTGGGGCAGAGCGCGGTTGAGGCGCGCGTTTTCCTTCGATTTATCTGCAGCCAGTTGATCGATATCGGTGGCGACGACGGGGCGGCGGGTCAGTCTTGCGAAGGCCATGCCGAGGACTCCGGTGCCGCAGCCGAGGTCGAGGGCGTTGCGGAAGCGGCGGCGTTTGCTGAGATTTTCAAAGGCGAGCAGGCAGCCGCGAGTGGTGCCGTGGTGGCCGGTGCCGAAAGCGTATGACGCTTCGATTTTGAGGCCGATGCTATTTGCGGGGACAGTGCTGGCGTCGTGGCGGCCGTAGATGAAGAAGCGGCTGGTGCGTACTGGCGGCAAGCCTTCGAGGGCGCGGGCGACCCAGTTTTCGTCTTCGATGGGGATGACGCGCATGGCGACGCCGAACTGCGCCAAGAGCGCGGCTTCGTCGGGCGGGGTTGAAAAGAAGGCTTCGACTTCCCAGAGGCCGCGTTCGCCGAGCTCGAAGGCGGAGACGACGGGGGAGGGTTCGAGTTGCTCGAGCGCGTCGCTCAAGCGTTGCGCGTCGAGTTTGGGCAGGACGGCGCGGGCTTTCCAGCAGACGGTCATGGCGCGAAGGCCCTCATCAGTCGCGCCGAAGTGGCGCGCCAGCTTCTCCCAGAGGGAGAAGCGCCAGGAAAAAAAGAGAGAGCAGCGCTAAGAAATAGAGATAGCCCTTCGCCCGCTTGCGGGAGAAGGTGGCGCGCCGCACTTCGCGGCGTGACGGATGAGGGGACACTGTGCCTCGGGTGGGTCCCGCGTCTGCGAAGCGGCACAAGAATGCCGCATCGCGCACGGGATGACGGGCGCTTTTTTTGTCGGCAGTGCATCATGCCCTGGCGACGAAGTTTGAGATGACCCTTTTCTCGCCGGCTTTTTCGAATCTTACCGTCAGCTTGTTGCCGTCGATGGCGGTGACGTTTCCATAGCCGAATTTTTGGTGGAAGACGCGTTCGCCGCGTTGATAGGTGGCGGCATCGGGATCCGAGGTGGCGACGAGTTCGGCGTGGGCTTCGATGGTGGGGCGATTGCCGACGCTTTCGCCGCGGCGTTGTTGGGCGCGTTGCCAGCCGGGGGAGGAATAGGTGCTGTCGAAACGTGGGGCGGCGGAGAGGGTGGCGTTGCCGTAGGGTA
>VFKO01000347.1 GCA_009885515.1 Rhodobiaceae bacterium
GCATACGCACCAACGTCATCGGCACCCGCAACGTCGCCGACGCATCCGTGCGCCATGGTGTCACCGCGATGGTGATGATCTCGACCGACAAGGCCGTCAACCCCACCAATGTGATGGGCGCCACCAAGCGCCTAGCCGAAGCCTACGCCCAGTCGCTGGACATGGAAGGCGGCCGCACCCGCTTCGTCACCGTGCGCTTCGGCAATGTCCTTGGCTCCACCGGCTCGGTCGTGCCCCTGTTCCAGAAGCAGATCGCCTCTGGCGGTCCCGTCACCGTGACCCACCCCGACATCACGCGCTATTTCATGACCATCCCCGAAGCCGTGCAACTGGTGCTGCAAGCCTCGGTCTCGGGCGCCGGCGACGACCTCTATCGCGGCAAGCTTTTCGTGCTGGACATGGGCGAGCCGGTAAAAATCGTCGACCTCGCCCGCCAGATGATCCGCCTTGCCGGCAAACGTCCGGACCAGGACGTCCCGATCAAGTTCGTCGGCCTTCGCCCCGGTGAAAAACTCCACGAAGAACTGCTCCACGCCCGCGAACAGCTTGTGCAAAGCCCGCACCCCGGCCTGATGTTGGCCGCCCCGCGGGCTGGCGTCATGCAAATTCTGGCACGCGCGATCGATGGGCTCGAAAGCGCCGCCGCCGCCAACGACGAGGAAGCAGCCCTGCGCCTGCTGCGCCGCGCCATCCCCGAATTCATCAGCCAGCGCACACCCAACGTGTCCCCGCCACGCGAAAGAAAGCTCACCCTGGTTCGCTAGGCGGCCGCCTGCCCGCTGATGCCGTCGATAGCCGCCCCCCTCATCGAGAGCGCCAGATCGTGAAGCAGATCCAGGCTCAGCTGGCTGCCGGGTCTCTCTATGAGGATCGCATTGAAAATGCAAAGCGATTGCTCGATGAAGGCCAGATGCGCGCCCAGCGAGAGAAAGTCCCTCCGCGCGCCCTTGAGATACTCCACGAACAACGCCGCATCGCTGTCCTGAATGAGCCGGTCATATGACGAATTGAACCGGCCGAAAATCTCTCCCGCCGCCGACCAGGCCGCGCGAACCCGTTCCCGCACGATTCTGAGATCGAACTCATACTGCGCGGCATTGTCCTCCCGGCCGCCACCGGAAACTGGCCGCTTGGCCACCAGCCACTCAGCGAGCGCCCGCAACGCAACCTGACGCTTTGAGAACTCGCGATTGAAGTATGAAACGCCGATCCAGCCGTACAAGACCTCCGTGGTCTCGCCCTTCGGGATCTTCAAAGCCTGTGCAAACGGCGCCAAAAAACCGGCATCGTTCAACTCCCACAATTTGGTCACCAGCACATCGAGCTTCTCATTGCCCACCCCGCTGCCTGCACTCGGAAGTGCCATCGCCGCCAAGGGCTTCAACTTCCCCTTCAAAATCTGTTTTAGCTCGGCAACTTCGCTGTCGCTGACCTGAAAGTACCTGACATCGGCCTCAACCCCGGAACGCTCGAACGCATCGCGTAACAAAAACGGAGAAAAACTTGGTGTCTTCGCCAGAACCTCAAATTTCCGAATATCGCTTCTGATTGCCTCGCCACCCAATTGCGTACCGAAAAATGCTTCAAGGGTCTCCTGGGACATGGACGGCTGGCATACCATCGACACGCCACCTCGCGTCGCCCGGTTACTATCAAACGGCAAGAAAAGCTTGGTTTGCAACCCGGCCTGTCCCTCCCCGGTTTTTAATAGCATCGCGTTCTTCAGAAGCCCATTCTTGAAGAACGGCGTTGCTGCCGTCTCATTCGCACTTGGCCGCGCGTCGAAGACGATTGGCGATGAACCGGACGACAAAAGAACTTTGAGTTGCGCATTCGCCATCAGATCACCCGAACACGTCTTCGAGTGGCACCATATCCGATCGCACGTCATGCGCCGCCAGCCGCGCCTCCCAGCTTGCAGCGTCAACCTTATACCCCAAAACCACGAACCCACCACGCTGGAACATAAATTGCAGCCGCGTGAGACGCTGATTGAGCCCGCTGTGCAGCTCCGAGCGGAAGAATGCCGGCACCGAACATTTCGAATAGTCGATGTCCGGCCTTTGCACGATCGCGACGGCACGGCGCGAAACATTATGCGTTTCATGCAGAACACCGCCGGTCTCAAGCATCAGGCTCCCGACGACAAAACGTTTGTCTATGCGCCGTTCGCGGCCGTGCATGTTTGTCTCCATTCCATAACCGCAGGCACGCAAGCGCCCGGGACATAACCCGTCCTCAAGTGCCGGTATGCTAATCCCCGTTGACTACGATCCGGTAAAGCAATCGCCGTTCGCCCGGCCTGGGTACCGCAGAACGGTCACCGGCAATGAAAACCAACCACGCCCATGGTTATTGAAAACTGAACAATTCCGCCCAGATGATCGCGCCACAGCCGGTCAGCGGCTGGAAGTCATCTTGCTCTTGAGCGCCATGGCCGAATTACCTGCCACGACATGGGCCAACTCCGGAACCTGCGCCGCCCATTTCAGCCGCTGCGCGATGGACCGCTTCGCCCTTTGATCAAGCTGCCCCCACAACACAACACCCAGATCGAAATGCAACGACGTCAAGCCGCGCTCTGATGGCGCCAGCTGCAGCGCCATCGCCAGAGCCGCCGCCGCCTCGCGAGGC
>VFKO01000184.1 GCA_009885515.1 Rhodobiaceae bacterium
AATTAACGGGACGCTTTATGTAACTGAGACACGGCATACATCAATCAGAAAGGGATGAAGTCGCTTTTGTATTGGAGATGTGAATGGAAAAAATGGAGTCAGCCCCCCCCAATTCGTCCTGGATTCCTGGCCGTAGATTTTCGCTGAAGAGATAAGTGCACTGTCACCGTAACACAAAACTTTTCGCTCAGTTCCGCACTTCTAAATACTGTGTCACCCCGTGCGCGGGTCGCAGCATCCTTCATGCTGCGCCGCAGACGCGGGGCGCCCAACCGAGGTGCGGGCAAGGCGCTTGCGGGACCGGGCACTGATTTTTGGCGGTGAGGCTGCACCCGGGTGGGTCCCGCATCAGCGCAGCAGCACAAGGGTGCTGCAGCGCGCGCGGGATGACGTCGCTTTTGTATACCCCGGCGTGGCGGCACATTTCGGTCGACAGGGCAGGTTGACGGCGCGCGGGCCTGTCGGCTCTGCCGCGAAACCTGAGCGGACGGTCAGGGGCTCGGCGGTAGCCTGAGCTTTTACTCAATTTCCATGCGTTCGCAAAAGCCCCTCTTGACAGATCTATTATCGTTCTCTACATGTTCCTAATTCGGCGTTGGGTTTATGTCAAGCCTTTCTTGCCGCTGCGACTTGACAATTGAAGTGGTTTTTGAAGACGGGCCCGCTACCCGCGTGCGGGTCCTGACGTTGCGTGCGCGGCGCCGATGCCTGTGGTGGGGGTTCGGCGCTGTGGGAATGGGCCGGCATTCCTGGGCAGCAGCTTTTGTGCACACAACGCGAGACGACGGGAGCGCTTGGTCTGAAAGTCAGTAGGACAGGACACCGAGGACAGTGTTCTGAGACAGTGTCCTGTGTCCTGTTTGTCCTGAAAATGCTGGCGGAAACGAGCCGCTTTTTCCGGGAAATGGGACACGAGGCGGCTTGATTTTGGCTAGGAATGCTGGACTTCATGGCGGTTAGCGGGCAAGCCATGGGCGTTGCTGCAAAACTGGTGAGGATTCGGGAATGAACGGACCCAGCGCTTCGGGCTCTCATGATTGGTTGGCGAGGGCCAGCGCTACATTAGGGAACCGCAAGACGGTTTCGATGATCGCGCTGGGGTTTTCGGCGGGGCTGCCGTTTGCGCTTTTGACGGGGACCATCAATGCCTGGTTCAGTGCGGCCCATGTCGATCTGGCGACCATCGGCGTGTTGTCGTGGATCGGGTTGGCCTATGCCTTCAAGTTTTTGTGGTCTCCCGGGGTTAATCTGATGCCGCCGTTTCCGTTCGCGCGATTCGGACGGCGGCGGGGTTGGATCTTGCTGTGCCAGTGCGTGATCGCCGCGTGTATTTTCGTGATCGCCTCGCAGGAGCCTGGAACGGGGCTTGGGGTTATGGCGCTGGCCGCGGCGGTTGGGGCGTTTGCTTCGGCCACCCAGGACATGTCGATCGATACCTGGCGCATTGAAGTCGCCGATACGGCCACGCCCATTGATTTGCTGTCGGCGGTTTATCAGTTCGGCTATCGTATTGCGGCATTCATTGGCGGCGCGGGCGCGTTGTTTCTTGCCG
This sequence comes from Rhodobiaceae bacterium, assembly GCA_009885515.1. Lineage (GTDB taxonomy): Bacteria > Pseudomonadota > Alphaproteobacteria > Micropepsales > Micropepsaceae > SZUA-430. Next base: position 1,553 of record VFKO01000184.1, read on the forward strand.
ATACGATGCCGTGGAATATGGTGTTTGGCGTCGGCGGCGGTGTCATGCTTCTGGCGACCATTGGCGCCTTGGCCGCGCCCGAACCCGAACTTCGCGACGTGGACAATCAAAGCTCGAAGACCGCGAGCCTTTCGTCCCCACATTTAAGAGCCGTCGTCGTCAGTGCGGTGATGTTGGCCTGGGCGTGGGCTGGAATCATTTTGATATCCTTCATGGTGGGGGCGGTGACGGCGGACACTCCCCCGGACGCGAAGGCTTTCACCAGCACGTACGGCCCGATCATTGTGATTGCGACGGTGATTTTTCCCTGCGTGCTTGCCGCGTTGATCGCACACTGGCGGCCGACGACGTCGCTGCTGTCGGGCGTGACGTTCCCTGGTTTTGTTCTGGGCGCCACAGACAGGTTGTTCAGCGCCATCGTCGAGCCGTTCATTGAGCTGATGTCACGGCTTAAATGGGCGGCGGTTCTGGTGTTGGTGCTTATTTTGAGTTACCGGCTGACCGACGCGGTTTGGGGGCCGTTTGCCTATCCCTTCTATTTGGGCGAATTGCAATACACCAATACGGAAGTGGCCCTGGCCTCCAAGACTTTCGGCGTGCTGATGCTGATCATCGGCATTTCCCTGGCCGCTTGGGCGCTGGTCAGAATCGGACGCATGCCTTCGATGCTGATCGGCGCGGTTGCCGCGGCTGTGACCAACTTGCTCTATGCCGATCTCGCCAATGGCAGCCCCGGCATCGATGGGTTTTTGAGTGCGACCGCTCTTGGCGCTTTGGGTGAGAGCGCGGGCATCGACCTGCGCATGCTGCGCTTGATGACGGCGATTGCGGGAGAGAATGTCGCGGCGGGGTTCGCGGGTGCTGTCTTCGTTGCCTATTTGTCGGCGCTGGCCAACAAGTTGCACGGGGCAGTGCAGTTTGCGGTGTTCAGCTCACTGACCATGCTGATCGGTACGCTGGGCCGTGGCGCCTTGGGCGAGATGATCAAGACTGACGGCTATGCGGATGTGTTTGTCCTGACGATGTGGCTGGGCAGCATCGGCGTGGCGGCGTGCGCGCTGGAGTGGTTCCGCCAATCGCGGTTGAAGCCTGGACCTTAAGCGCGTTTGGCTGAGGCGATTGCTTTCGGACCCAGCTTGGTGAGGACTGTTCGCAAGGCATTGAGATCCAGGGGCTTGGTCAAAAAATCATCCATGCCTGCGTCGATGCAGATCTGGCGATCACACTCCAAGGTGCTGGCGGTCAACGCCACGATGGGTGTGCGCTGCTTGTGGCGGCCGGAGTTTTCGCCTTGACGAATGCGCCGCGTCGCATCGAGCCCGTCCATTTCGGGCATATGGACGTCCATCAAAACAATGTCGTAGGGTGCGCGGGCCATGGCTTCCAGCGCTTCGCGGCCATTGGCAACGGTATCAACACGATGGCCCATCCTGGACAGCAAGGCATGGGCCAGCATGGCGTTGATGCGATTGTCTTCCGCGACAAGCAACCGCAAGCATAATTGTTCGTTCTGCGTCGAGGCCACGCGTTCGTCGGCGACGTCATCTATTTCATCGCTCGCCGTTGGGCTGACGAGGGCGGCCACCCGGCGGATGAGCGAGGCGTGACGGATCGGTTTAATCAGATAAGCATCGAATCCCGATGAGTGCAGCGACGGCAAAGCGCCACGCTCGTTGGCAGGCAGCAGCACGATCGACTTCACGCTTTGCAGCCGGGCCTTGAGGCGCACAAGAATTTCAGAGGCAGGTGCATTTCCTGACTTTACATCCATCAGCAACACATTGAAGGCTCCACTTGCCAACGCCGTTTCGGCGGAGGCGGCGCCTTTGGCGGCAAAAGCATCGGCGCCGGCCTCGCAGAGTTGGCGGACCAGGCATTCCGAAAGACCCGCATAGGCCGTCAAGACTAAAACCTTTGTACCGGTGAGTACGATTTCCGGTTGGGCCGTCTGGCCCGGCGCGCGCTTGACCGGCAAGGTGAACCAAAACCTCGATCCTTTGCCAATTTGACTTGAAACACCGACGGCGCCGCCCATGGCCTGGACAAGGCGTTGCGTGATCGCCAGACCGAGGCCCGTGCCGCCGTAACGGCGGGCCAGAGAGGAATCCGCCTGGGTGAATTCCTGGAAGATTCGCGGCAGCGCGTTCTCAGCTATTCCAATTCCCGTATCCACTATTTCGAAGCGGATGAATTTGGGGTCCGTGTCGGGTTGAGCGGTGATGTGCACACCGCCTGCATCCGTGAACTTGACGGCGTTGCCGGCGAGATTCAACAGAACCTGCCGCACGCGCCCTTCATCGGCCAGTATTTGTGCCGACAGCCGCGGGTGCGCATAGGTTGCGATGTCGATGCCTTTTTCCCAGCAGCGATGTCCCAGAAGTTCGGATACGCTTTCAATCAGGCCACGCGGCGAGAAGGCCGTTTCTTCCATCGGCATCGTGCCCGACTCGATTTTCGAGAAGTCCAGGATGTCATTGATAATGTCGAGCAAGGCTTCGCCGGATTCGCGCACGGCGCTGGCGTAGGAGTGTTGCTCCGGAGAGAGTGGCGTGTCCAGGAGCAGGCCGGTCATGCCGATGACGCCATTCATGGGCGTGCGGATTTCGTGGCTCATGGTGGCCAGGAACATCGACTTGGCGCGGTTAGCTTCTTCGGCTTTGTCGCGCGCTTCGCGTAAGGCTGCTTCTAGTTCTTTCTGGCCGGTGATGTCGTGGCCGATGCTTTGAATTTCCGTCACCAAACCCGCGTCGTTGCGGATGATGTGGTCTTCCCAGGCAAACCAGCGCCACCCCGCATTGGTGTTGATGCGTTGCTCGTAGTGCAGGCGCTGTGATGACAATTGTCCGGCCACCGATGGCGGGCTGCCGACTTTTTCATCAGGGTGAAATTCAGGCCTAAAGGGCCGCCCCAAGGAGCGATCACGGGGCGTACGAAATGTTTTGCAAAATGAATCATTGACGAAGCTCAATTTGCCATCAGGCAATTTTCGCAGGATCACATCGCCTTGTTGTTCCACAAGTCCGCGATAGCGCTTTTCGCTGGATTGCAGTTCGCGGTGGCGCTGGCGGAGGGCGTGCACCGTCGATTCCAGCTCAAGTTTGACGCGGGCGAGTTCCCCCGACTTTTGGCCGAGTGCTTGAACGCGGTGCCTGGCCTCAAACAAGGCAAAAAGGAGCGTGGCCAGACCGATGAAGGCGATCCCCACAATGGTTGCGGATCCCGGCTGAATGCCCTGCACCGGCCAATTGATCAGCGCTGCGCCGGCTGCCATTAGGGCCAACAGCACAAAAAGCATGAGAATGCGCAAGA
>VFKO01000540.1 GCA_009885515.1 Rhodobiaceae bacterium
GTCTGATCCCGGGCGGCAAATGCGCCGGCATCGCCCATCGCATCGCCCCCGAACACGTCGAAAGCGAAAGCAAAATTCTCTGGATGCGCGAAATGCTGTCGGGCGCCTATATCCCGACCTGGGTCGACATCAATCTGGGAGCGCGCCGCGTGCGCGGCGTCACCTTCGTCATGAACACCGCCCACCCCCGCTATCTGCCCGGCTTGAGCGCCAACGAAAAGGCTGCCCGCATCGCCAAGGCCGAGGGTCATCTCGGCACCAACCGCGACTACCTCTTCCGCACCGTCGCGGCCTTGACCAGCGCCGGTGTCAACGACACTTACCTCGACGACATACATGCGCGCGTGCGCGGCATCATCGAACAAACACAACAAGGAGCGTCAGCATGAAAATAATCAAATACGCAGAAATAGCAAACCACGTGGGCGAGGAAATGGGCGTGTCGGAGTGGGTGCAAATCGACCAGGACCGTGTCAACAAATTCGCCGACGCCACCGGTGACCATCAATGGATCCACGTCGACGTCGAACGCGCGAAACGTGAACTGCCGACCAAAGGCACGATCGCGCACGGCTATCTGACGCTGTCGTTGATCCCGATGCTGGCCTCGAAAATTTCGTCCGTCGACGGTGTCAGCCGCGGCATCAATTACGGCTCGAACAAGGTGCGCTTCACCAACATGGTGCCCGTCGGCGCCCGCGTGCGCGCCCGCTCGAAACTAATCGCCGCCGAACCCAAAGGCCCCGGCATGCAAATGACGAACGAAGTCACCATCGAAATCGAAGGCCAAGACCGCCCGGCCTGCGTCGCCGAAACCATCAGCTTGGTTTATCCGTGAGCGCCATGGAAAAACTCACAAAAACCGAAGCTGAATGGCGCGCGCAGCTTTCGCCGGAAGAATTCCACATCACCCGAAAGCACGGCACCGAGCGCGCCTTCACCGGCCCCTATCACGACGCCAAGGACCAAGGCACCTACACCTGCAAATGCTGCAACCTGCCACTCTTCGCCTCGGAAATGAAATTCGACTCAGGGACAGGTTGGCCAAGCTTCTTCGCCCCCATCGAAAAGCAGAACGTCGCCGAAAAAGCCGACAACACGCTATTCGCACGCCGCACCGAAGTCCTCTGCGCCCGCTGCGACGCCCACCTCGGCCACGTCTTCCCCGACGGCCCCAAACCAACAGGCCTGCGCTACTGCATGAACGGCCACGCGCTCAACCTGAAGAAGTAAACCTGGGTGCGACGGCAGGATACCGGCGCTCCCAGGGCTAGCGTGCCCGCCTTATCGTCACCTTATGCTCACCGCTCTTTGTGGCGCGCAGCGAGACGCAGGGCGAGGTTTCCGACGGTTCGACCTTCAATCCGGGGGCCGAAATCGCGAAGGCCTCCGGGTATTGCACCGTCGGAAGAAAAATCTCTGTCGCCGCGTTGATCGTGGGATCGGCGTCGAAGGTGAATGTGAATTCGCCGCTCGCACGATCGAACTTCAACTCCTTCAACACGCCCTGACACGCGCGCACGAACGGCCGCACGAAGCCTTCGACCGCGCGCCCGCCGGAGTTGATATCCTGGTTATTCGCCAGTTGATCGCGCGAAAAAAC
>VFKO01000351.1 GCA_009885515.1 Rhodobiaceae bacterium
CCCGATCCGCATGATATTCCCCAATCTCAAATTCAATTCTGGATTGCTAAATAGCGTAACCAGCGCCTCGAATCCATGCCTAACCGGGTGAATTGGTTTCCGCGCCCGCTTTCTCAAGCCATATGTGGCACCCGAAACGCCGCCGCCCAGCTCTCAACCCCTTGCCCCGCCTCATAGCGCGACACGCACTCAATCAGGCTGGAAACCTCGAAATTATGGCGTTCAGCCAGACTTCGCAGGTAACGTTGATTGTGCTGAAATCGCCGTTTTGCGCCCAGCGCGAAGTCAGCGGCTTCGCCGCGTTCCGTTGTAAAAAGCCACAACCCGCCAAGATTCAATCGGGCCCGCACGCCACTGAAAAGCCTCTCCAGATCTCCAAGGTAAACCAGGACATCTGCCGCAATGATCAGGTCGAACGGGCCATCGACTTCACGCGGAATTGCTTCAACGTCCCCTTCAACAAGGCGCCCGTAAATTCCAAGGCCTCGCGCCTTGTCAAGCATCCGCGCCGACAGATCGACCCCAACAAGCGTCTTGGCCAACCCTTTGAACGCGACGCCGCTCAACCCCGTGCCACAGCCCAGATCAAGCACATCGAGTTTGCGCGACGGATCAACAAGCATCCCCGCGAGCCCGCGCAGAATCCCCGGCGCCGCATAGCCCAGCTGCTGCTGCATACGCGTGTCATAGTCGCCAGAAAATTGATTGAACAACTCCCGGACATAGCCGGCATCCGCCCGCGCCGCCTGCCGCATGCCTTCCGCGCGCGCCCGCAATGCAGCGACGGAAGCCTCGCTCGCACCATTGAGATTCACCGCCACTTCGGCAGCGACCTCCGCCTTGCCGGGCTCGCCCGCCTCAAGCCACAGAAGTGCGATCTGCCAATGTGGGCGTCCATCATCGGGCGCAAGCCGCGTCGCCCGTTGAAATTCGGCAATCGCGGCCGGCAGCGCGCCCGTTGCAGCCAGCGCCTCGCCGAACGCCAGACACACCTCGGCTATGTTCGGTGAAATATGGCAGGCCTCACGCAAATTTTCGACTGCCTCCGCAGCCCGCCCCGACGCGACCAGCGCCCGGCCAAGCGCCACCCGCGTAAGAATGCCACCGCGTCCGCGCCCCAGCAACGCCTCGCAGCGCGCCACAACCTCGAGCGCGCGGCCCGCTTCGATCAGTTCCGCAGCCTCGCCAACCGGATCGAAAATGGGCTCGTCCGTGCTCAGCTTCTCAACGTGCATTTGCCGTTGTTGAGCACAACCAGATCCCGCTCCTTCACCTTGGAGCGGAACGATACCACGCTACCGTCCTTCCACATTTCGGTGACGATGGTCTCGCCAGGAAATACCGGCGACGAAAAGCGAACGTCGAAGCCTGCAATCAACGCGTGGTCATAGCCGCACATCGTCTGCAGAACCGCCCGGCACGCCGTCCCATACGAACACAGCCCGTGAAGGATGGGCCGGGGAAACCCTGCCATCTTCGCGATACCGGGATCAGAGTGCAGCGGATTGCGATCCCCCGACAACCGGTACAACAACGCCTGATCGACCCGCGTATCCGTCTCGCACACAGCATCCGCCTTGCGTTCAGGAATCTGATGCGGCTCAGGCCCG
>VFKO01000290.1 GCA_009885515.1 Rhodobiaceae bacterium
GGCGCTTCCGAGTAGTACACAGCCGAAGCGTGCGTCGCCCGCAAAACGTGCTGCGCCTCGCCAAATCCGATGAGTCCTAAGTAATACTTAACCGCCGCCGGCTGCACATGATCCACCATATACTCGTGGTGCATTTCGACCTGCGGGAAGGCGCTGAACAGACGTTCCATCATCGCCGTTCCCGAGCGTCCCGACGAAACGATGAATATGGGCCGTGTGTCAGCACTCATCTGTCACGCCAAAGTCTTGCGCGCGACGATGATCGCTTCGCGGCCAAGCCCAGCGCGTGCCAGCGCGCCATACAGCTTGCGCCGCACCGCGCCAAGGCCCGCCTTTTCCAGTGACAGATCAAAGCGCTTGCGGCGCGCATGACAATCGCGCCCCAGTGTGTCATCGCCCACGTAGTTTTCCCCCATCAGCAAAAAAAGTTCCATGGGAAAGCTTGTCAGGGCTTCCAGGACTTCCAGACCAAGCCGTTGCATTAGTCCTTCAAGCGACGCGAAATCGAAATAGTTCAGATGGTGCGGCGGTGCAAGCCACCACGGTGGCGCACCGGATGCCCGCACCGCTTCCTGCAGGCCGTTGTAATCGTTCGGAACGCCGACGCAAATCAGCCCCCCCGGCCACGCCCGTCCGATCGCCAGGCGCAAAAGCCCGATCGGATCGGCCACATGCTCCAGCATGTTGTTGAGGTGCACAACATCGGCATGCTCCACCGCCGGAGCGGTGGTTTCGTCAAACATCGAATGGATGACTTTCAAACCAAGCCCGCGTGCATGTGCGGCGGCCTGACGTGACGGCTCAACGCCTTGCACCGTCCAGCCTCGATCAGAAGCCACCTTGAGAAACCAGCCGGGCCCGCACCCGATATCCAGCACACTGAGGGGTCTCGAAGCGTCGCGCCCGAGCAAATCCTCGAACAGCGAAAGCCTGTCTTCCCACGCCAGGCGCTGCCAATCTGCATCCTCGCGCGCTCGCGCCACATAATTCGGCTTCTCATCGCGATAATAATTTTCGGCATATGCTTCGCGCAGCTCTTCAGCGGAAGGCAATTGCAACACATGACGAAACCCGCACCCATCGCAGGCGATGATGTCGTAGTCGTTCACGCGATCAATGATTGGACCGCGATGTCCATCACGCTCGCCAATCGCTAATGATTTGTGACTGAGACCAGACACACCACCCTCGCAAACTGCACAACCATTATGAACTTGGTAAGGGCACTGGCTTTAGAATTGGTTAACGTAAATTTACAAATAGGGGTAGGTGCGTGATGGGGTGTGTTTTCATCGCCGAAGTTTCGAGCAATCATGATCGGGACCTCGAGCGTTCATTCGCCTTTATCGATCAAGCCGCCGGGATTGGCTGCGACGCCGTCAAGTTTCAGCTTTTCAAAATCGACGAAATGTTCGCGCCCGAGATTCTGGCCCAAAGCGCCAAGCATCGCGCCAGAAAGGATTGGGAGCTTCCCGTCTCGTTTCTGAAGCCGCTGGCCGGGCGTTGCCGCAGCCGCAACGTGCAATTCATGTGTACGCCCTTCTACCTGAAAGCGGTGGAAGAGCTTGAGCCTTACGTCGCCGCGTACAAAATCGCGTCATATGAACTCATGTGGGACGCTTTGCTTGCGGCCTGCGCCGAAACCGGCAAGCCCGTCATTCTGTCGACCGGCATGGCAACAATGCCCGAGATCATGCACGCCACAGAAGTTCTGCGCCGTCACAAGGCCACAGATGTCACGCTGCTTCACTGTGTTTCGGCCTATCCAACGCCCCCGGCAGAAGCAAACCTGGCCGCGATGAAATCAATTGCCGAGGCGACGGGTTTCAAATGCGGCTGGTCCGATCACACAGTGTCCCCGAGTGTGGTTCTTCGGGCCGCATTGAAATGGCAGGCACCGGCGATCGAATTCCACCTCGACCTCGACAAGACCGGCGCCGAATATGCCTCTGGCCATTGCTGGCTGCCGGAAGAAATGGCGCCCATCATCCGCATGATCAGGGCAGGCGAGTGTTCAGACGGAACGGGCGTCAAGGTACCGCTTCCGGCAGAGCTCCCAGATCGCGACTGGCGGGCAGATCCCGCAGATGGCCTGCGCCCGCTAAAACACATTCGCCAAACCTTTCGCACCGAAGCGGCCTAGTCAAAAAATGTCCAAAAAACCTCACACTGCAGCAATCATCCAGGCGCGCATGCGTTCAAGCCGCTTGCCCGGAAAAGTCCTGAAGCCCGTCGCGGGTAAGCCCTTGCTCTGGCACGTGCTGCACCGTCTGAAAAAATCACAATTCATACAAACGCTGTGCGTCGCAACAACGACAGATCCCGCTGACGACGAACTCGCAGCCTACGCACAGTCGCAGGGCGCAATCGTTGTCCGGGGTCCCGAAGACGACGTGCTCGCGCGCTATGCACTCGCAGCAGAGCAGATCAACCCGGACGTCATTGTCCGCGTCACCGCCGACGCTCCCCTCGTCGATGCGTCTTTCATCGACTATCTCATCAGCGAGATGTTGCGCCACCACGCCGACTTCGTCGTGCTGAAGCCAGGTCTGTCGGCCATCCACGAAGGCGCCGACCCGATGACCAGGCGCGCACTCAACAAGCTGATCGAGCATGCGCACGACGATCCCATCGCCCGCGAACATGTCTGCTCCTGGTTCAAACACAATCGTAATTTCGTCAAAGTCGTCGAAATCGATCTACCCGAAAAATGGCGCTTCAAGGGCGCAAGGCTCTCAATCGATA